>JAEZKX010000367.1 GCA_023436025.1 Pseudomonadota bacterium
TTATTCGCCCCCGCCCCCCCGCCGGCGGCGCGGCCCGCCGCCGCCCCCGCAGCCGCCGCGCCGCCTGCCGACAAGACCGACGTGGAGATCTGCCTCGAGGAACCCAGTGGTGCGGTGAAGCTTCCGACGGCGGCCGCGCGCTATCCGGGGTGGATCCGCAGCGCGCTGGTCGACAGCTTCAGCGAGTTCTGCTTCCAGCTGAAGGTGCTCGCGCCGGCGGGGCAGGGGACGTTGCTGAGCGAATCCTTCGCGCCGCACTTGGTCAACATGCCCGAGATCAAGCAGAAGGTGCTGTTGCGACTCGAGTGGTTCCTGCCGTTCTTCTACGGCGTGCTTGGATCCATCGTGTTCGCGCTGCGCAACATCGCCAACGTCCGAACCGCGGCCGTCGAGGTGCTACCGACACTCATGCGCGTATTCCTGGGCGGCGTGACTGGCATCGTCATTGGCTGGTTCGGGGCGTTCGCGGTGGCGCCGGGGGCCGGTGCCACCATCGTGTCGCTTCCCTTCGCGCTCGCGTTCCTGGCAGGCTACGGAATCGAACTGCTGTTCTCCATCCTCGACAAGCTGATCCATGCCGTGGAAGCGGCCTCCCCGGGTCGCGTGGCCGGCCGCGCCTAGAGCAGCTCGTTGATCATGTAGGCCGCATGGTCCTTGGCCTTGTGCCACAGCGGCCGCTTCTTCCATTCGGACAGCAGCACTTCCTCGCAGCGCGGCAGGTACTTCTCGAAGATGGCGTCGAACTTCGCCGCCACTTCGGCGTCGAGGATGGCCAAGGTGATCTCGTCGTTGGTGTCGAAGGAGCGGTCGTCGAAGTTGGTCGAGCCGACCGCGCTCCACACGCCGTCGACCGTCATGATCTTCTGGTGCAGCAGCGTGTGGGGATACTCGAACAGGCGCACGCCGCATTCCAGCATCTTCTGGAAGTTGCGGTGGCCGGCATGCTGCACCATGGGGCTGTCCGAGCCGCTGACCGCGGGCATCATCACGCGCACGTCGACACCGCGCTTGACGGCCTGGCCGAAGGCCTCGATGGCCTCGGGTTCGGGAATGAAGTAGGGGTTCTGGATCCACAGCCGCTTGCGCGCCATGCAGATCACGGTGTGGTGCAGGATCTTCACGGCCGGCGCCGAGCTCTCGGGTTTGACGAAGGCTGCGTGGATCAGCGAGGGCCCGGCCGGCGCCAGGGCAGGGAAGAAGTCCTCGCCCACGAACAGTTCGCCCGTCTCGCCCGCCCAGTTCTCGCTGAAGGCGCCCTGCACACTGTGCACGATGGGCCCGTGCAGGTGCACGCTGACGTCGGCGAAGTGCCGGTGGTCCTCGGCGTCGCCCAGCCAGTCGTCGACCACGCAGTGGCCGCCCACGAAGGCCTCGCGGCCGTCGAGCACGACCAGCTTGCGGTGGTCGCGGTCGTTGAGGATGCCGATGGTGTGCAGCGACTTCTTGTGGAAGAACTTCACCTTGCAGCCGGCTTCGCGCATGCGCTCCACGCGGTCGTCCTCGATCTTCTTGGAGCCCTGGGCATCCAGCAGCACGCGCACGCAGACCCCGGCGCGGGCCCGTTCCATCAGCGCCTCCGACAAGCGCGTGCCGAGCTCGCCCGGTTTCCAGAGGAAGGTCTCGAAGTGCACCGACTTCTGCGCGGCGGCGATGCGCGCGACCAGCACGTCCCAGAAGCGGCCGTTCTCCAGCACCTCCACGCGGTTGCCGGGCACCGGCGTCGACAAGGTGAGGCCGGCCAGCGAGGGCACCATCTGGTCGATGGGTGCGTCGCACTTCACCTGCAGCACCGGGCTGCGATGGCGGCGGATCGACCAGATGACCAGCACCAGCAGCCCGATCAGGGCCACGAACAACCAGAACCAGAGGGAGGCGGTCATGCGCGCGTGCTCGTCCGTTGGGATCGGGCATTGTGGTGGCGCGGCGCCGCGGCCGGGCTTGGACGTAACGGAGTGTTCGGCGCCGCCTGGCGGGCGCCCGGGCCTGCCTCCGCCTCGCTACTTCCTGGCCTGCTCTTTCTCTTTTTCTTCCTTCGCCCTGTCTGCATGCCATTTGATGGCGAAGTAGGCGCACGTTCCGAACACGAGCAGCTTGAAGGCAAGAAAAGAGATGGGAATCCAGTCCATGACCGGATCCATTGTCCTCCCTTGCACCGCAGGGCGCGGGCCTGGCCGCCAATGTCCTGGTACCCGCGTCCACCATCCCGAGAGGGGCGCCCGGCGGCGTGGGCGCGCGCGCGGGCCAGGTGCAGGAGGATCGCTCCAGGCGGGCCGGCCCGCAGCCCACCGATCCTTGGTTTCGGCCTATGCTGTTGCGGCCTTGCGCGGCGCTTGTGGCCGCACTGTCACGCAAACCCCTTCGACGACCTGCCATGGACCTGCAAAGAAGCAACGAAGCCGCGCCACCGCGCAACCTGCAATCCGCCGAGATCGACCTGCGCCTGGGCGACTTCTCGGCCCAGGCCCGGGTGCAGGTCACGCCCGGTGGGCTGCTGGCCATCGGCGGCCTGGTCGGGTGCATCCTGCTGTCGACCGCTGCGCTGGTCTGGACCGCGACCTCGGTGCGGCGCCAGCACCCGCTGGCCACCGCCCTGCAGCGGTGAGGCGGGCGCCGCGCCGGCGGCGCGAGGCAGCCCCGCTTGCTACGCCCTTCCGCCGGGCGCCAGCAGCTTCGCGTTGACCGGCAGGCACACCGCCTCTTCGTCGGAGAAGATGGCAAGGAGCCAGAAGGTCGCGTCGCTGTCGGCCGGTCGGCTGCTGGAATCGCTTGCGGGGTTCGCGACCTTGGACTTCAGGTCCGCGGGAAAGGTGGAGGCGAGCAGCTCCTCCCGCACGAAGGCGCGCACCGGATAGTTGGCATCGCCCACGGCATAGAGCAGCACCAGGTCGCGCGTCCTGTAGTGTTCGACGGCTTCCCAGTAGGCGCGAATGAGCTTGTCGTCGACCAGCGCCTTGGCGCGCGTGTCCAGATCGGATGGAGTCATGGGAGGATTCTGCCCGTGGCGCGCCTGTCGAATCCGCGAAGGAGCCGGTTGACGGTCCATGGCCAGGCGGCAGGCGTGCCTCGGCCCGCCGCATGGCCTGCGTGAAGCCCGCGTGGCGCGCGGTGATCTCGTCGCCTCGCGGTCGATCGGGCTTCTGGCCGGCGAAGGACGCCGGCCAGCGGCTCAGGCCGGGACCGCCGGCAGGCCCACGCCCAGCAGGCGCTCCAGCAGCGCGCCGTCGCTGGCGAGCGCGGCGCTGTCGCCGGCGTGGACCACGGTCCCGCGTTCCAGCACGATGGAGCGGTGGGTCATTTCCAGCGCCAGCACCGGGTGCTGTTCCACCACGATGGATGGCAATCCCTCTTTCTCGCACAGCCGCCGGATCGCACGGGCCAGTTCCTCGACGATGATGGGCGCCAGGCCTTCCATCGGCTCGTCCAGCAGCAGCAAGGCGGGGTTGGTCATCAGCGCACGGCCGATGGCCAGCATCTGCTGTTCGCCCCCCGATAGCTGGTTGCCGTAGTTCCCGCGCCGCTCGCGCAGGCGCGGGAAGAAGGCGTAGACGCGCTCCAGCGTCCAGTCGCCGCGCCGGGCGACCACCGTGAGGTTCTCCTCCACCGTGAGCGAAGGAAACACCTCGCGCTCCTGGGGCACCCAGCCCAGGCCGGCGCGGACGCGCTGGTGCGCGGGCCAGCGCGTGATGTCCTGGCCGCGCCAGCGCACCGCGCCGCCCAGCACCCGGGTGTTGCCCATGAGCGTTTCGAGCAGCGTGGTCTTGCCCACGCCGTTGCGGCCGAGGATGGCGAGGCTCTCGCCTTCGCCGAGCGAGAACGAGAGGCGGTCCAGCACGACCGCTTCACCATAGCCGGCGGTCACCTGGTCGAATGTCAGCAGTTCAGGCATGGGACGCTCCGCCGTGGGCCACATGGGCGCTGCCGAGATAGACCTCGCGCACCCGCGGGTCGGTGGCGATCTCCGCCGGGGTTCCTTCGACCAGCAGGCGGCCGGCGACCAGCACCGAGATGCGGCGCGAGAAGCGGAAGACGAGATTCATGTCGTGTTCGATGAACAGCACGCTGATGTCGGACGGGAGTTCCGCGATGACCTCGAACAGCTCGCCGCTTTCGTCCTCCGGCACGCCGGCGGCCGGTTCATCGAGCAGCAGGATCCGGGGCTTGGCGGCCAGGGCCAGCGCGATCTCCAGCAGCCGCTGCTTGCCGTAGGCGAGTTCGGCCACGGGAACGTGGGCCAGGGTGTCCAGGCGCAGCCGCGCCAGCAGCGCATGGGCCTCGTCGAACGCCCAGGTGCAGCGCTTCAGCGGACGCCACCAGGTGGCGCCGAGCCCCTCGCGTTCGCTGATGGCGAGCACCACCGAGAGCAGCGGCGTCAGGCTCGGAAACAGGGTGTTGATCTGGAAGGTGCGGGCCAGTCCGCGCCGGGCGCGCCAGTCGGCGCCGGTCGCCGTGATGTCCTGGCCGCCCATGCGGATGGTTCCCGCGCTGGGCCGGTAGGTGCCGGTCAGCAGGTTGATCAGGGTGGTCTTGCCGGCGCCGTTGGGTCCGATCAGGGCCTGGCGGGCGCCGGGCTCGAGCGTCAGGTTGACGTCGGCCACCGCATGGAAGGCGCCGAAGCTGATGCCCAGGCCGCGGGTTTCGAGTGCGGGCGTGCTGCTCACCGGGCGTGCTCCTGGGTGCGGAAGCGCCGCGACAGCGCCCCCATGATCCCGCCGCGTCCCAGCATCACTGCGGCGATCAGGAAGATGCCCAGCCAGAACATCCAGTACTCCGGATTCATGTCGGCGAACCAGTCGTGGACCAGCATGTAGACGATGGCGCCCACCATGCCGCCGTACAGGCGGCCCGTGCCGCCCAGCACCAGGATGATGAGCACTTCGGCGGAACGGTTGAAGCTGATGGACTCGATGCCGACGAACTGCGTCGTCTGCGCCAGCAGCGCGCCGGCGACGCCGGCCAGTGCGGCGGAGATCGCGTAGGCCATGCGCAGCCGCGCCTCGACCGGCGAACCGATCGCCAGCATCCGCTTGCGGCTGTCGTGGATGCCGCGCAAGGCCAGGCCGAAGGGCGAGCGCAGCACCAGCCGCGCCAGCAGGAACATCGCCAGCACCACGACGAAGGTGTAGACGAAGGCCGTCTTGCCGAACAGGTCGAATTCGAACAGGCCGAGCAGCGGCTGGACCTCCATGCCCTGCAGGCCGTCGGTTCCGCCGGTGATGCCGGACAGGCGGTTGACCAGCTCCGCCAGCAACACGCACACGCCGATGGTGATCATCAGCCGCGTGAGATCGGCACCGCGCACGATCAGGTAGCTCAGGGCGTAGCCGAGGGCGGCGCACACGCCCATCGCCGCGAACAGTCCGCTGATCGGCTCGCTCCAGCCATGCTTGGCCAGCAGGCCGGCGGCATAGGCGCCGGCGCCGAAGAAGGCCGCATGGCCGACGGTCAGGATGCCGGCGTAGCCGAGCGCCATGTCCAGCGAGACGGCGAACAGCCCGAAGATCAGGATCTGGCTCATCAGCGTGAGCCGGTCCGGCAGGAAGAAGAAGCAGCTGGCCAGCGCCACCCAGAAGGCGACTTCGGCCGCCTGCAGCTTGCGCGGTGACAGGTGGACGGCTTTCATGCCAGGCCCTTGCGCGGAACGATGCCGTTGGGCCGCAGCAGCAACATGACGATCATGAACACGTAGATGAGGAAGGCGCCAGCTTCTGGCAGGTAGTACTTGCCGGCCATGTCGACCACGCCGACCAGCAGCGCCGCGACGAACGGCCCCACGATCGTGCCGGCACCGCCGACGCACACGACGATCAGGAAGTAGACGAGGTACTTGAGCGGGAAGGTCGGCTCCAGCCCCAGCATGCCGAGGCTCAGCGCGCCGCCCAGGCCCGCCAGGCCGCAGCCGAGCGAGAAGGTGAGAAAGAACAGGCGCTGCACGTGGATGCCGGTGCCACCGGCCACGCGCTGGTTGTCCACCGCCGCGCGCACCATGGCGCCGTAGCGCGTCTTGCCCAGCCCCAGCAGCAGGCCCGCCAACACCACCAGGCCGGCAGCGATCAGGAACAGGCGGTAGCGGCCGACTTCCAGGCCGGCCAGCGAGACCTGTCCGTCCAGCCAGGACGGCAGGGTGAAGGGCTGCATGCTGGGGCCGAAGCCCCAGGTGAAGGCCGCCACCGACACGAAGACGACGCCGATGGACAGGAGAACCTGGTCCAGCGGATGCGCCCGGTACAGTCGCCGGTAGAACACGAACTCCAGCACCGCTCCCACCACGGCCGCGGCGACGAACGCCGCCGCCAGGGCCGGAATGAAGCCCAGGCCCAGCCGCCCCATGAGCACGCTGGCCGCGTAGCCGCCGACCATCGCAAAGGTCCCGTGCGCCAGGTTGACGAAGTTCATCAGGCCCATCGTGATGGACAGGCCCACCCCGATCAGGAAGAGGAGCATGCCGTAGGCCACTCCGTCGAAGATCACGATTCCCATGGAAGGTCAGGTGCGGTGTTGCCGTTGTCGCTTACTTGCCGTCCTTGGCCGGATCCTTGACACGGTCGAACTGGTCGAACTCCACGTTCACGAGCTTGCCGTCCACGCGCTCCGTCTTGCGGATGTAGACGGTCTGCACGATGTCGCGGGTGACGGGGTCGATCTCCACCGGGCCGCGCGGGCTCTCGAAGCTCAGGCCCTTGAGGGCCTCCATCACCTTGGCGCCGCTGGTGTCACCCTTGGTCTTGGACAGGGCCAGGTCGATGGCCGCCATGGTGTCGTAGGCGGTAACGGCGAAGTAGCTCGGACGCATCGCGGTGCCGAACTGGGCGGCGAAGTCCTTCACGAACTTCTGGTTCTTCGGCGACTTGTGCGCGTAGGAGTAGTGGTGGCTGGTGACGAGCCCGAGCGCGACGTCGCCGGTCGCGTCCAGGTAGCTGTCGTCCGTGGCCTCGCCGGTGGCGAACAGCTTGACGCCGGCTTCTTCGAGTCCGCGCTCCTTCCACACCTTCAGGAAGGCCGGCGGCATGACGCCGGAGGGGAAGAAGAAGAACACGGCTTGCGGCTTGGCGTCCTTGATGCGCTGCACGTACGCGGAGAAGTCCGGGTTGTTCATCGGCGTGCGCACGCCGCCCACCACCTTGCCGCCGCCGGCGATGAAGGCCTTCTTGAAGGCGGTCTCGGCATCGGCGCCCGACGCGTAGTCGGCGACCACGGTGTAGGCCTCCTTGATGCCTTGCTTGAGCATCCAGCGCGCCATCGGGTCGGTGACCTGCTGCACCGTGAACGACAGGCGGGTGATGTAGGGTGAGCTGGTGGTGATGGCCGAGGAGGCCGCGTTCATCACGATCGCCGGCACCTTGGCCTGGGTGGCGATGGCGCCGACCGCATAGGCGTTGGGGCTGAAGTCCAGCCCCGTGAGGAAGCTGACCTTGTCGCGCACGATCAGCTCCTGCGCCATGCGCTTGGCGGCGTCCGGCGCCGGGCCGGCCGTGTCCTTGCGCACGATCTCCACGGGGCGGCCCGCGATCTTGCCGCCGTGTTCCTTCAGGTAGAGCGCGACGCCGGCGTCGAACTGGCGGCCGTAGTCGGCGTAGGGGCCGGAGTAGGTCGCGATCATGCCGATGCGCAACGGCTCGGCGGCCTGTGCCGCGCCGGTGGCGCCGAGCGCCGTCAATGCGAGGCTGGCGAGAAGGGTTCGCTTGTTCATCATCATCAGTGGGACTTGGTTCGTTATCCGGCGTGCCGGTCAAAGAGGGGAAACAGGAAGGGCGAGGCCCTTGAGGTCGGAGGCCGGGTCGGCCAGCAGGGCTGCGTCCGGCCGCACGCCGGCGGCGATCAGCTTGCGCGCGAGCATGTGCTCGGCCGGCCGGTTGACCGAATGCGCCGCCACCAGTTGGCCGTCGCGCAGGAAGAACACGCTGAAGCGGTCGGCCGCCATGTCGCCGCGCAGCACCGCCTGGTCACCGGGGAGCGCCAGGCCGGCCATCTGGAACTTCAGCTCGTACTGGTCGCTCCAGAACCAGGGCACGGCGGCGAAGGGCTGCTCGCGTCCGACCAGCACGGCGGCCGCCGCGCGCGCGCCTTCGTTGGCCGCCTGGATGGACTCCAGCCGCATGCGGGCCGGGCCGCCGGCGGGGGTGGCCAGCGCCATGTTGGCGACGTCGCCGATGGCCAGCACGCCGGGCGCCGAAGTGCGGCCCATCGCGTCCGTGAGGATGCCGTTGTCGCAGGCGATGCCGGCGGCCTGCGCCAGTTCGCTGTTGGGGACGACGCCGATGCCCAGCACCACCAGGTCGCAGGGCAGGGTGCTGCCGTCGTCGAGCTCCACCCGGTCGACCGCGCCGCCGGTGCCGTGCAGGGCGCGCACGCCGCGGCCGCAGGCCACGGCCACGCCCCGCGCGCGGTGCGCCGCCTCGAGGTACTCGGACATCTGCGGCGGGAAGCTGCGCGCCAGCAGGCGCGGCTGGCTTTCGATGACCGTGACCTCGGCGCCGCGCTGGCGCAGGGCCGAGGCGACCTCCAGGCCGATGAAGCCGCCGCCGATCACGACCACCTTGCGGGCCCGGTCGCAGGCCGCGGCGACGCGCTGGGCGTCGTCCAGCGTGCGCAGGTTCAGCACGCCTTCCAGCTCGGCGCCCGGCACGGGCAACGGC
>JAEZKX010000391.1 GCA_023436025.1 Pseudomonadota bacterium
GGCCATCGTCGGTGCCGCCATCGCGGTGGCCGCCCCGGGCGAGCGCGTCTGCGGCGACGGCTGGAGCATCGCCCTCGACGGCGAGCGCGCCGCCGTGCTGCTGGCCGACGGCCTGGGCCACGGACCCGATGCCGCCGAGGCCGCCGCCGAAGCGATCGCCGCCTTCGAGGTCGATCCCCTGGCGAGTCCGCGCCAGCTGCTGCTGCGCACCCACGAACAACTGCGCCGCACCCGCGGCGCCGCGGTGGCGCTGATGCAGCTCGACGCAGCAGCCGAGACGGTGCGCACGGCCGGCGCCGGCAACGTGGTGGGCCGCCTGGTCTCCGGCGTCGCCGACCGCACGCTGCTCACCCAGCATGGCACGGCCGGCGTGACCATCCGCACGCCCGAGGAACAATCCACCGAATGGCCGCCGCATGCGCTGCTGGTGGTCTTCAGCGACGGCGTCGCTTCGCGCTGGTCGCCGCAAGCCCTGCTGCCGGTGCTGGGGCGCGATCCGGCGCTGGCCGCCGCCATCCTGTTGCGCGACCACAGCCGCGGCCGCGACGACGCCACTGTCGCCGTGCTGCGGCGCGCCCACTGACCATGGCAGACGATTCCCGCACCCCGCAGGAGCTGGCGCAGGCGCTGGCGGCAGCCCGGGCCGAGGCGGAAGGCCTGCGGGCCGAACTCGAGGAAACCAACCGCGGCGTGCTGGCGCTGTACGCCGAGCTCGACGTGCAGGCCGAGCAGCTGCGCCAGGCCACCGAGCTCAAGAGCCGCTTCCTGGCCTACATGAGCCACGAGTTCCGCACGCCGATCAACTCCATCCGCAGCATGGCCCGTCTGTTGCTCGACCGCGTCGACGGACCGCTGTCCGAGGAGCAGGAGCGCCAGGTCACCTTCATCCAGCAGAATGCCGCGGAATTCGCCGAGATGGTGGACGACCTGCTGGACCTGGCCAAGGTCGAAGCCGGCCGCGTGGAGATCTCGCCCGCCTGGTTCGAGATGGTGGACCTGTTCTCGGCGCTGCGCGGCATGTTCAAGCCGGTGCTCACCAATCCGGCGGTCAACCTCGTGTTCGAGGAGCCGCGCGACATGCCCAAGCTCTACACCGACGACCGCAAGCTGTCGCAGATCCTGCGCAACTTCGTCTCGAACGCGCTGAAGTTCACGCCTAGGGGCGAGGTGCGCGTGGGCGCGCGCTTCGACGGCGGCGGGCGCGTCACCTTCTGGGTTGCCGACACCGGCATCGGCATCGCACCCGAGTACATCGGCACCCTGTTCGAGGACTTCGCGCAGGTCAAGTCGCCGCTGCAGAAGCGCCTGCGCGGCACCGGCCTCGGCCTGTCCCTTAGCAAGAAGCTCGCCGAGCTGCTGGGCGGCTCGGTGGCGGTGGAGAGCGAGGCCGGCAAGGGCTCGACCTTCTCCGTCACCCTGCCGGTGCAGCTGGAGGGCGCGCAGGCGCAATGAGCGACGCCGACGTCATCAACAAGACCATCGACCGCGCGCAGCACGTGGTGCTGGTGGTCGATGACAACCCGGCCACGCGCTACTCGACCTCGCGCGTGGTGCGCGCCGCGGGCTTCCGCACCGAGGAGGCCGAGACCGGCACCGAGGCGCTGGAGAAGGTGGAGCGGGGTGTCTCGGCGGTCGTCCTCGACGTCCACCTGCCCGACATCGACGGCTTCGAGGTGTGCCGCGCCATTCGTGCCCGGCCCGAGACGGCCATGCTGCCGGTGGTGCACCTGTCGGCCGCCTTCGTCAAGAACGAGGATCGCGTCACCGGGCTGAACGCCGGCGCCGACGGCTACATGATCCATCCGGTCGAGCCGGCGGTGCTGGTGGCCACGCTGCAGGCGCTGATCCGCGCGCGCACGGCCGAGGACCGCCTGCGGCGCAGCGAGCAGCGCTTCCGCGCGATCTACGACCATGCGCACAGCGGCATCGCGCTGGTCGATAGCGAGGGCCGCCTGGCCGATGCCAACCCGGCGCTGCTGCGCATGCTGGGCGGCGCCCGGGACCAGTTGCTGGGGCGGCCCCTGACCGAGCTCGCGCCGGCACGCTGGCGCGACAAGGTGGCGCAGCGCCTGGCCGCCTCGGCCGCCAGCGACGCCGCCTGGCGCGGCGAATTCCCGCTGCTGGCCGCCGACGGCCGCGAGCTGCACCTGGAGTGGAACATCTCCCCGCATGTCGAGCCCGGCCTGCGCATCGCCATCGCCATCGACGCCTCGGAGCGCCACGAGCTGGAACAGCGGCGGCGCGAAGTGCTGGAGCGCGAGCAGGCGGCGCGCGCCGTCGCCGAACGGCACAGCCGCACCAAGGACGATTTCATCGCCGTGCTGTCGCACGAGCTGCGCACGCCGCTCAATGCCATCGTCGGCTGGGTGCACGTGCTCAAGCGGCGCGGCGTGCTGCCCGAGGGCATGCGCGGGATCGAGGCGATCGAGCGCAACGCCAAGACGCAGGCGCGCATCATCAGCGACATCCTCGACGTCTCGCGCATCAACTCCGGCAAGCTGCGGCTGGAACGCGAATGGGCCGACCCGGCCGAGCTGCTGGCCGCGGCGGTCGAGTCGCTGAGCGTCGCCATCAACGAGAAGCGCATCGCCATCGAGACCGACCTGGCAGAGGCCCACCAGCCCGCGTGGATCGACCCGGCGCGCTTCCAGCAGATCTTCTGGAACCTGATGACCAACGCCATCAAGTTCTCGTCCGACGGCGGCCGCATCGAGGTGCTGCTGTCGCGCCGCGGCGACCGCCTGGTGCTGGAGGTGCGCGATTTCGGCCAGGGCATCAAGCCCGATTTCCTGCCGCATCTGTTCGAGCGCTTCAGTCAGGGCGACGCGCCGGGCAACCGCGGCCACGGCGGCCTCGGCCTGGGGCTGGCCATCGTCAAGCACCTGGTCGATCTGCATGGCGGCAGCGTATCGGCCGAAAGCGCCGGACCGGGGCACGGCTCGCGCATGCGCGTGGAGCTGCCGGCCGTCCCGCTGGAAGGCGCCATGCCCGACGCCCCCGAGACCGAAGGCGGACCGGAGCCGCAGGACCCGGCGGACTTGCTGGCGGGCCTCGATGTGCTGGTGGTGGAGGATGACCCGGAGGCCCGCGAGATGATGCAGGTGGTGCTGGCCGACCGCGGCGCGCGCGTGCGCATCGCGGCCGACCACGACAGCGCCCTGGCCGCGCTCGCGCGCGCGCGGCCCGACGTGATGGTCAGCGACATCGGCCTGCCCGGGCGCGACGGCTACGAGCTGGTGCGCGCGCTGCGCCAGCGCGAGGCGGCCCAGGGCCAGCCGCGACTGCCGGTGATCGCGCTCACCGCCTTCTCCCGGCCCGAGGACCGGCAGAAGTCGCTGGCCGCCGGCTTCGACCTGCACCTGGGCAAGCCGCTGCAGCCGCACCGGCTGCTGGAGGCGATCGGGCAGCTGTTGCCGCCGGCGCGCCGAACGCCCCCTCCAAAAGGCTGACGCGGCCGCGACACTGCTCAATCGTTGAGCAAGCCGGCGCAAGCCGCGTCGCTGCTGGCGCAGTCGGCGATGGTGCGGCGCGGCAAGGGCGTTTTTTCCACAGCGGCGGTGGATATCTTGCCCCCGCGACGGTGTCGGAAGCTCTTGACGACCGGCGCCGGGCGCGTTCAATGCCGCTGTCCCGCAGCCGCGCGGTCCCGCAGTCCCGCAGTCCCGCCGTCGTGCCGTCGTGCCGTCGTGCCGTCGTGCCGTCATGCAGTTGCCCAGGCCGGCGGCTTTCGACGCGCACCGGCGCCGCGGAGCGCGCCGCATAATGGCCGCATGCAAGCACATTCCCTGCGTCTCCTGCTGCTGGCCGGTGCGCTGGTCGCCTCCCACCTGGCCCAGGCCCAGCCCGCGGCGGGCGCCACCGGCAGCGCCAAGGCCACCACCGCCAGCGGCCTGGTCTACGAATCGCTGGTCACCGGCAAGGGCGCTTCGCCCAAGGCCAGCGACACGGTGCGCGTGCACTACCGCGGCACCTTCCCCGACGGACGCGAGTTCGACAGCTCGTACAAGCGCGGCCAGCCCACCGAGTTCCCGCTGGATCGCGTGATCCCCTGCTGGACCGAGGCAGTGCAGATGATGCGCCCGGGCGGCAAGGCGCGCATCACCTGCCCGCCGGCCATCGCCTACGGCGCGCGCGGCGCCGGCGGCGTGATTCCGCCCAATGCCACGCTCAACTTCGAGATCGAACTGCTCGAGGTGCTGAAGTAGCGCCACAATGGCGGCTCTTCACCGAGGAAGCCGCCTTGCTCAAGCTTTACTACACGCCCGGCACCTGCGCCGTCGCCACCCACCTCGCGCTGGAACTCGCCGGCGCATCCTACGAATCCGAGCGCGTCGACTTCAAGGCGCAGCAGCAGCGCTCGCCCGAATACCTGGCGATCAATCCCAAGGGGCGCGTGCCGGCGCTGGTCACCGACCGCGGCGTGCTGACCGAGACGCCCGCGCTGCTGCAGTACGTGGCCCAGCTCTTCCCGCAATCGCAGCTCGCGCCGCTGGACGATCCCTTCCTGCTGGCGAAGATGAACGAGTTCAACAGCTACCTGTGCTCCACCGTGCATCCCTACCATGCCCACAAGGGCCGGGGTGCGCGCTGGGCCGACGACGAGGCGGCCCAGCAGTCGATGGCGCGCAAGGCGTCGCAGAACGTGGCCGATGGATTCGCCCTCATCGAGCAGCACATGGTGCAAGGTCCCTGGGTGCTGGGCGAGCGCATGAGCACCAGCGACCTCTACCTGTTCACCCTGGGGCGCTGGCTGCCCGGCCACGGCATCGATGTCGCGCGCTACCCCAAGGTGGCGGCCCTGATGCAGCGGCTGGAGGCCATGCCGCAGGTGCAGAAGGTCCTGGCCCTGCAGGCCTGAGGCGCGCGCGCTCGCCTTGAACCGACGCATTGCCGTTGCCGGCGTCGCGCTGGCGCTGTTCGCCCTGCTCGTCGCACAGCTGCTGGCGCAGGGATCGCTGGTGCGGCTGGACCTGCAACTCACGCAGTTCCTGGCCGCCCACCGCATGCCCTGGGTCACCACGCTCATGCTGGGCGTGAGCCGGCTGCACGAGACCGTGGTGCTGCTCACGGCCACCGCGCTCATCGCCGCCGCCCTGGCCTGGCGCGGCCACCGACGATCGGCGCTGCTGCTCGGCGTGGTGCCCACCGGCATGCTGCTCAACGTCGGCCTCAAGCATGTCTTCCAACGCGCGCGGCCGGTGCTGGAGCAGCCGCTGGTGTTCCTCGAGACCTACAGCTTTCCCAGTGGGCACGCCGTCGCGTCCACGGTGTTCTACGGTGCCCTCGCGCTGTTGGCGCTGTGGCATGTGCGGCGTCCGGCCGGGCGCGGTGCCGCGGTGGCCGGCGCCGCGGCCATGGTGGCGCTGGTGTGCGCCAGCCGCGTCTACCTCGGCGCCCACTACCTCGGCGACGTGCTGGCCGGGGTCTGCGTCGGCACGGCCTGGCTGGCGGCATGGACCGCCGTCGCCAGCCCGCGACGCGAAGTGCTCTAATGGAATCCGCGCAGGAGAGTCCGATGGCCAGCAAGCCCATGCCCGCCGCCTTCATCGGCCACGGCAGCCCGATGAACACCCTGGAGGTGAACCGCTTCACCACCGCCTGGCGCGACCTCGGCGCCAGCATGCCGCGGCCGCGCGCCATCCTCTGCATTTCGGCGCACTGGGTCATCAAGGGCACAGCGATCACGGCCATGCCGCGGCCGCGCGTCATCCACGACTTCTACGGCTTCCCACAGGAGCTGTTCGCTTTCGACTATCCCGCCCCCGGCGCGCCCGAGATCGCGCAGGAGATCGCCGACCTCGCCCAGCCCGCCTACATCGGCCTCGACCACGACAGCTGGGGCCTCGACCATGGCACCTGGTCGGTGCTGGCCCACATGTTCCCCACGGCCGACATTCCCGTGCTGCAGCTGTCGCTGCATGCGGAGGAGGGTGCGGGCTACCATGTCGAACTCGGGCGCTGCCTGGCGCCCTTGCGCGAGCGCGGCATCCTGGTGCTGGGCAGCGGCAACGTGGTGCACAACCTGCGCCGCATGGACCGCTCCCTCGGCGACCACGCCTTCGACTGGGCCACGCGCTTCGACGACGAAGTCCGGCGCATCATGACGACCCAGCCGCGCGACCTGCCCTCGGTGGTGGAGCATCCCGACTTCCGCCTGGCCGTACCCACCGCCGAACACTTCATCCCGCTGCTCTACCTGGCCGGCATGTGCGACGCGGCCGGCGTGCCGGCCACGGCCTTCGCCGAAGGCGGCGCGATGGGCTCGCTCACCATGACCAGCTATGGCCTGGGCCTGCCGCACGCCCCCGAGGAGCGCGGGGGCGGCACCGGCGCGACCCTGCCCGACCCGGCGGTGGTGCCGCCGGCGCAGACCAATCTGTAGCCATGCCCAGGCCGCCGGGGCAGGGGCTGGCGCTCGCGCGCGGCGGCCGGCCTGCTGCCCTGGCGCAAGGAAGACCCTGCGTGGCTGGCCGGCGTGTCCGCGCGCATTGCAAGGGCAAGCGTCATCGTCGCTCGGTTCCGGTTCCGGTTCCGGTCGCGGCCCGGCCGGTCGCGCTGTGCGCATGCGCGCGGCTGCGCGTCGCCGCCGGCGCTGGCAGATGCGCATCGTCCAGCTCCGCTCCCACGACCTCCTGCAGCCATTGCAGCATCACCTGCACGCGTGGCGGCACCTGGCGCCGGTGCGGATAGAGCAGGGACACGGGCATGGGCGCCGGCACCAGGCGCGGCAGCACCTCCACCAGGCGGCCTTCGGCCAGCAGGCGGCGCACGCCGCGCATCGGTGCCTGGACCAGGCCCAGCCCGGCAAGGGCGGCGGCCTGGTACGCGTCGGTGCTGTTCACCACCACGGCGCACTTCATGGGCAACAGCCGGTCGTGGCCGCCCTCTTGGTACTCCCAGCCCGCGCCCTGGGTGCCCAGGCGGGCTGCGTAGTGCACCACCCGATGGTGGGCGAGGTCGGCCAGGGATGTCGGCGTGCCGTGCGCGCGCAGATAGTCGGGGCTGGCCACGTTCACCACGCGCAGTCTGCCCAGGGGGCGCGCCACCAGCTGCGAGTCCGCGAGGACGCCGACGCGCAGCACGCAATCGAAGCCTTCGCGCACCAGGTCGACGCGCTGGTCGGTGGTGCTGATGCCCACCTCCAGCTGCGGATGCAAGGCCAGCAGCTGTGGCAGACGCGGGATGACGACATCGCGCGCGAAGGTGGTGGGTAGGTCGATGCGCACGCGGCCCTTCACGCCCGCGGTGGCGGGCTGGAACATCGCCTGCAGTTGCTCGGCCTCGGTCAGCAACTCCTGGCAGCGCTCCAGGAAGGCCTCGCCGTCGGGCGTCAGGCGCACCTGGCGCGTGGTCCGCTGCAGCAGCCGCGTGCCGACCTGCGTCTCCAGGCGCTGCACCGCCGCCGACACGCGGCCCTTCGCCAGGCCCAGCTGTTCGGCCGCGCGCGAGAAGCTGCCCAGGTCGGCCACGCGGGCGAACACCCGCAGTTCGTGCAGTTCCATCGCCTGGATTGTCCGGTATGCGGGAACAGTGTGGGTGCGCCCCGCGTCTTTTTACCTCGGTGACGGACAACTAGATTGGTGGCACCAACCACGGAGCAAACCATGACCCGCACCCCATCACGCATCACCCTCGTCACCGGCGGTAGCCGCGGCCTCGGCCGCAGCATGGCGCTGCAGCTCGCCGCCCAGGGCGGCGACGTCATCCTCACCTGGCGCGAGCAGGAGGCCGGCGCCCAGGAGGTAGTGCGCGCCATCGAGGCGCTGGGCCGCCGTGCCGTCGCGCTGCAGCTCGACGTGGCCGACAGCCGCGCCTTCCCCGCCTTCGCCGCACGCGTGAAGCAGGCGCTTGCGGCCACCTGGGAGCGCGACCGCTTCGACCATCTCGTCAACAATGCAGGCGTCGGCGTCCACGCCTCCTTCGCCGAAACCACCGAGGCGCAGTTCGACCTGCTGGTGGCCGTCCACCTGAAGGCGACCTTCTTCCTGACCCAGCAGCTGTTGCCGCTCATCGCCGATGGCGGACGCATCGTCAACGTCTCCAGCGGCCTGGCGCGCTTCAGCTTCCCGGGCTACGCGGCCTACGCCGCGATGAAGGGCGGCGTCGAGGTGTTGAGCCGCTACATGGCCAGGGAACTCGGGCCGCGCCGGATCGCTGTCAACACCATCGCCCCCGGCGCCATCGAGACCGACTTCGGCGGCGGCAGGGTGCGCGACAACGCGGAATTCAACGCGCAGGTCGCCGGTCTCACCGCCATGGGCCGCGCGGGCCTGCCCGACGACGTCGGTGGCGCTGTCGCCGCGCTGCTGGCGCCGGGCGCCGCGTGGGTCACCGGCCAGCGCATCGAAGTGTCGGGCGGCATGCTGCTGTAGCGCGGTCCGGCCGGGCGGACACGGTTGTCCGCGCAGCCGCGGATGACCTGCCAGTCGCTGCGCACCCGAGACGGCCAGCTTCCCCTAACGGGCCGGCTCCAGCGCCCACCAGGCGGGCAGAAGGCCGCGCACGGTCGGGCGCTGGAAGCGGTCGTCGATGAGCACGACCACGCCCCGGTCCTCCTGCGTGCGGATCACACGGCCCGCGGCCTGCACCACCTTCTGCAGGCCGGGGTAGAGGTAGGTGTAGTCGTAGCCGGCGCCGAAGGCCGCTTCCAGGCAGGCCTTGAGCTGCTCGTTGCGCGGGTTCACCTGCGGCAGGCCCAGCGTGGCCACGAAGGCGCCCACCAGCCGGTCGCCGCGCAGGTCGATGCCTTCGCCGAAACTGCCGCCCAGCACCGCGAAGCCGATGCCGGCGCCGCCGGGCGCGAAGCGGGCGATGAAGGCGTCGCGCTCTGCTTCGCCCATGCCGCGCGTCTGGCGCCAGGCCGGGATGTCCGGATGGCGCTGCATGAACGCGTCGGCGACGAGGTCGAGGTAGTCGAAGCTGCTGAAGAACGCCAGGTAGTTGCCGGGCCGCGCGGCGAACTGCTGCGCCATCAGCGCGGCGATGGGCGCGGCGGAGCGCGCGCGGTCGGGAAAGCGGGTGGAGATGCCGCGCACCATGCGCACCTGCAGCTGCTCGGGCTTGAAGGGCGAGGCCACGTCGATCCAGGCGGTGTCGGCCGGCATGCCCAGCATGTCCATGGGGTAGCGCGGGGGCGCCAGCGTGGCCGAGAACAGCGTCACCGTGCGGGCCGCGGCGAAGCGCGGCGCCAGGAAGGAGGCGGGAATGAGGTTCTGGATGCGTACGGTGGTCGCGCTGCGGCCGCCGCGCGCGGGCTCATGCGTCAGTTCCAGGACCGAATGCGCGCCGAACGACTCCGCCAGCCGCAGGAAGCCGAGCAGGTCGAAATAGGCCTCCTGCAGCGTGGCGTCGGTGGTGCCCGCGGCGGCCTGGGCCAGGTGCGCCTCGATGGCCTGCGCCGCGTTCTTGAGCGCGGCGAGGAAGGGCGCGGGCAGGGACGCCAGCGATCGGTCCTCGGCCTGCGCCTTGCGCACGGCCGACCAGGCGCGCTGCACCTTGTCGAGGGCCTTGCGCACCTCGCCGGTGGAACTCAGTCGAGCCTGCTGCAGGCCGGCTTGCGACAGGGAGGCCGAGTACATGGCGCGCGCGCGTTCCACCAGGTTGTGCGCCTCGTCGGCCAGCACCCCGACACGCCACTCCTGTCCCACCGTCATCGCGTAGAGCATGGCGCTGCCGTCGAACCAGTAGTTGTAGTCGCCGATGACCAGGTCGGCCCAGCGCGTCGTTTCCTGCGCGAGGTAGTAGGGGCACACGGCGTGCCGGCGTGCAATGGCCCGCAAGGCCGCCGTGTCGAGAATGCCCGCCTCCAGCGCCTCGGCCCGCGCGGCCGGCAGCCGGTCGTAGAAGCCGCGCGCCAGTGGACACGACTCGCCGTGGCAGGCTTTGTCGGGATGCTCGCAGGCCTTGTCGCGCGCGCTCAGCTCCACCACCCGCAGGCGCGGTGCGGCGTCGCCCGCGCGCAGGCGCTCCGCGGCGTCCAGCGCCAGCCGGCGGCCGGTCGATTTCGCTGTGAGGTAGAACACCTTGTCCAGGCCTTGCGCCGGGGCGGCCTTGAGCAGGCCGAAGGTGGTGGCGATGGTCTTGCCGATGCCGGTGGGCGCCTGCGCCAGCACGCAGCGGCCGGTGGCGGCGCCCCGGTAGACGGCCTGGGCCAGTTCGCGCTGGCCGGGGCGGAAGCCCTGGTGCGGAAAGGCCAGTGCCGCCAGGGCGGCGTCGCGCGCGCCGCGGTGCGCCAGTTCCTGTTCGGCCCAGGCCAGGAAGGCCGCGCACTGTGCCTCGAAGAACGCGCGCAGCGCCTCGGCCGTGTGCGTCTCCACGAAGGTGGTTTCTTCCTGCGTCGCGATGTCGAAGTAGACCAGCGCGATGTCCAGTTGCGCCAGGCCGCGCGCCGCGCACAGCAGCCAGCCGTAGACGCGGGCCTGGGCCCAGTGCAGCGCGCGCTGGTTGGCCGGCTGGCGCGCCAGGTCGCCGCGCCGCGTCTTGATCTCCTCCAACCGGCCGGCCGCGGGATCGAAGCCGTCGGCACGGCCGCGCACGGCCAGGGCGCCGAAGCTGCCGCGTAGCGCGATCTCGGTCTCGTAGCCGGGGCCGCGCCGGCCGGTCACCCATTGGTGGCCGGCGATGCCTTCCTGCGCCGTCGGCGCCGGCGTGAAGCGCAGGTCGAGGTCACCGTGCCTGGCGGTGAACTCGCACAGCGTCCGCACCGAGACCGAGTACTGCATCGGCCAATGGTAGCGGCCCGCCGTCGGTGGCCCGGCCGCCGCCGGGATGCCGTACTCAGTAGGTCTTGTAAGGCAGGAATTTGCCCGAAAGCACCACGTTGACCCGGTCGCCCTTGGGGTCCGGCTCGCGCGTGATGTCCATCGAGAAGTCGATGGCGCTCATGATGCCGTCGCCGAACTCCTCGTGGATCAGCTCCTTGATGGTCGTGCCGTAGACGTTGACGATCTCGTACCAGCGGTAGATCAGCGGGTCGGTGGGCACGGCGGTGGGCAGCGAACCCTTGTACGGCACGACCTGCAGCCACTTGGCCTCCTCCTCGCCGAGGCCGAAGATCTCGGCGACGGCGGCGGCCTGTTCGGCATTGGCGGTCATCTGGCCCAGGCACAGGGCGGTGGTCCACTCCTTGGACTGGCCGACCTTCTTCGCGACCTCTTCCCAGGTGAGGCCCCTGGAGACCTTGGTGGCGATGATCTTCTCGGTGACGTCGTTGCGGTTCATGCGTTGGCTCCTTCAGTGGATGCGGGGTGGGCGCGGGCGACCAGGAAATCCACGATGTGGTTGCGCAGGTCGTAGTAGCCGGGAAGGTGGTGCAGGCCGGCGCGGGTGCGGTCGCGCGGCAGCGGGTTGACGACGGTTTCGGCGATGCCGCCGGGCCGGTAGCCGCCGGGCGCCTCGTGGCCGTTGGACATCAGCAGGATGCGGTCGGCCAGCAGGATGGCCTCGTCGACGTCGTGCGTGATCATGAAGACGGTCTGCTGCGTGCGCCGCACGATGGTCATCAGCTCATCCTGGATGGTGCCGCGCGTCAGCGCGTCGAGCGCGCCGAAGGGCTCGTCGAGCAGCAGCATCTTGGGCTGGATGGCGAAGGCGCGAGCAATGCCCACGCGCTGCTTCATGCCGCCCGACAGCTGCGCCGGCTTCTTGTCGATGGCGGGCGTGAGGCCCACCATGGCGACGTACTTCTCCACCTGCGCGTCGACCTGCGCGCGCGACCAGTCGGGCCAGCGCGATTCGACCGCGAAGGCGATGTTGCGGCGCACCGTCAGCCACGGCATCAGCGCATGGCCCTGGAACACCACGCCGCGCTCCAGGCCGGGGCCGGCCACCTCGCGGCCGTCCATGAAGACGTGGCCCGCGCTCGCGCGGTCGAGGCCGGCCAGCACGTTGAGGATGGTGGTCTTGCCGCAGCCGGAGTGGCCGATGATGCAGACGAACTCGCCGCGCGCGATGGCGAAGTCGACCCCGGCGAACACCGGCTTGCCGGGCACGAAGCTGCGCGCCAGCCCCTGCACCTGCAGGAAGGCGGGCGGCGCCGCATCCGGACCGGGCGCGGCGGCCGCCAGCTTGCGTTGGTTGACGTCACTCCACATAGGTCACCAGCTTCTGCAGCCGCGCGAACGCCAGGTCCAGCAGCATGCCCACGACGCCGATCACCAGGATCGCGAAGATCACGTTGGTGAGCGACAGGTTGTTCCACTCGTTCCACAGGAAATAGCCGATGCCGGTGCCGCCCACCAGCATCTCGGCGGCCACGATGACCAGCCAGGCGATGCCCATGCTGATGCGCATGCCGGTCAGGATGGTGGGCGCCGCCGCCGGCAGCACCACGCGCAGCGCCTTGCGCAGCGGCCGCACCTCCAGGGTGGCGGCCACCGCCAGCCAGTCGCGCCGCACCGAGGCCACGCCGAAGGCGGTGTTGATCAGCATGGGCCAGACCGAGCAGATGAAGATCACGAACACGCCGGAGACCGACGAGTCCTTGATGGTGTAGAGCGCCAGCGGCATCCAGGCCAGCGGCGAGATCGGCTTGAGCACCTGGATGAAGGGGTCGAGCGCGCGGTGCAGCAGCGGGCTCATGCCGATGGCGAAGCCCAGCGGCACCGCCACCAGGCAGGCGAGCAGGAAACCCAGCGCGACCCGGCCCAGCGAATGCGCAAGCTGGATGGCAATGCCCTTGTCGTTGGGCCCGTTGTCGTAGAAGGGGTCGGACAGCTGCTTCCAGATGGCCGCGCCGGTCTGCGCCAGGGTGGGGAAGCCGCTGGCCTTCTGCGCGCCCGGGTCCTTGCCCATCATCTTCAGGTACTCGAGCTGTTCGGCGCTGAGGCCAGCCGTGCCGGCCGCGACCGCCGCCGGCTGCGTCGCCACGTGCCAGACGCCCAGCAGCGCCACCAACAGCAGCAGCGAGACCGCGGCGGCCCGCAGGTGCAGCGACTTCATGCGGCCGCCGCGCGCGAGATGGCAAAGCTGCGCAGGTAGTCGTCGGGCCTGGCCGGATCGAACTCCTTGCCCATCACCTTGAACTTGCGGTAGGCGCCCTCCGGCGGCCTGAAGCCGGCCTGCGCCATGTACTTCTTGGCGTCGGTCAGCAGGAACACCTTCTCGGCGACCTGGCGGTAGTTGACGTCGCCCTTGATGTAGCCCCAGCGCTTCATCTGCGTGAGCATCCACACCGCCATGCTCTGCCAGGGCACGGGGTCGAAGTTGGCGCGGTCGGGCACGTTCTTCACGCTGCCCAGGCCGTCGGCGAACTTGCCGGTGAGCACCTGGGCGATGACGGTCTCGGGCTGGTTCAGGTACTGCGCCGGCGCGATCACCTTGGCGATCAGCTCGCGGTCCTTGGGCATGCTGGCCATGTACGAGGCGGTGAGGATGGCGCGGTACAGGGCGGCGAAGCTGTTGGGGTTCTGGCGGATGAAGTCGTCGCTGACACCGAAGGCGCAGCACGGGTGGCCGTCCCAGATCTCCTTGGACAGGATGTGGATGAAGCCCACCTCGTCGTACACCGCGCGCTGGTTGAACGGGTCGGGACCGAGGAAGCCGTCGATGTTGCCGGCGCGCAGGTTGGCCACCATCTCCGGCGGCGGCGTCACGCGGATCTGCACGTCGGTGTCGGGATTGATGCCGTGCTCCGCCAGGTAGTAGCGCAGCAGGAAGTTGTGCATGCTGTACTCGAAGGGCACGGCGAACTTGAAGCCTTTCCAGGTCTTCGGGTCGCGCTTGTCCTTGTGCTTCACGTGCAGCGTGATCGCCTGGCCGTTGGTGTTCTGGATGCTGGCGACGTTCATGCCCACCTGGCTGGAGCCCAGGCCCATGGACATGGCCAGCGGCATGGGCGAGAGGAAGTGCGAGGCGTCGTGCTCCTTGTTGATCATCTTGTCGCGGATCAGCGCCCAGCCCGCCGTCTTCTGCAGCGAGACGTTGAGGCCTTCCTTGCGGTAGAAGCCCAGCGGGTCGGCCATGATCAGCGGGCTGGCGCAGGTGATGGCGATGAAGCCGACCTTCAGGTCCTTCTTCTCGGGCGCCGCGCGTTCCTGCGCCATGGCCTGCAGCGCGCCGATGGGCAGGACCGAGGCGATCGCCGCGCGCGCCGTGCTGGCGCCCACCGCCTTGAGGAAGCCGCGGCGCACGCTGTCGACGGGGAACAGCGCCTTCACCAGCGCCGCTTCGACGAAGCCGGCCGACATGTCCTCGGGCGAGGCGGCAGGCCCCGCGTGCTGTTCGGGGGCATGGTCGGCGCCGCAGGCGCAGCGCATCATCAGCGGGCGGTCGGCATCGTAGGCATCGTGCGGGTTCGACATGGCATCTCCGGGCGGTTGATGCGCACCTTCTTGCAAATGCCTTGCCCGCTTGGCCTCGCCACCGGGGTCCGCATGCAGATCGCCGACGCCGCGCCGACGCCGCGTAGTGCCAGCCCTACAAACCGGCGGCCTTGCCGTGCCGCTCGGCGAACAATGCCAGCTCCACGTCGTTGCGCGCGCCGGTCTTTTCCAGGATGCGGGCGCGGTAGGTGCTCACGGTGTTGGGCGCCACGTTCAGCTGCGCACCAATCTCGGACACGCTGTGCCCCGATGTGAGGAGCCGGAACACCTGCCACTCGCGGTGCGACAGGGCTTCGGCGCCGGTGCGGCGCGCCGCGCCGACGGCGCCGGCCAGCGCTTCGGCCGTGGCAGGCGTGACGAACACGCCGCCGGCGGCCACCTTGCGCACCGCGGCGATCATGTCGTCCGGATCGGCACTCTTGTTGAGGTAGCCGCTCGCCCCCAGGCGGATGCAGCGCACCGCGTATTGCCGCTCGGGATAGGTGCTGAGCATCAGCACGGGAAGCGCCGGCCAGGAGGTGCGCAGCGCCTGCAGCACCTCCAGGCCGTCGCGGCCCGGCATGGCGATGTCCAGCAGCACGGCGTCGAGCGAAGCATGCAGCGCGGTGGCCTGGGCCAGCACCTCGTTGCCGTCGGCCGCCTCGGCCGCCACCACGATCTCGGGGGCGTCGGCCAGCACCTGCTTGAGGCCTTCGCGCACGATACGGTGGTCGTCGGCCAGCAGCACGCGGATCTCGTTCATGACGCCCCCTGCGCCGGCGGCAGCGGAAGCAGCAAGGTGAAGGTGCTGCCGCGCCCGGGCGCGCTGTCGATGGCGATGGTGCCGCCCAGCGACAGGGCGCGTTCGCGCATGCCCATCACGCCGTAGGCGGTGCGCGACTCGAAGCGTTCGGCCGCGGCGCCCACGCCGTCGTCCTGCACGCCCAGGTGCAGCAGGCCGTCGCGAGCCTCGATGCGCACGGCGATGCGCGCGGCCTGCGCATGCCGGCCCACGTTGCTGAGCATCTCCTGGAAGATGCGGAACACGGCCATGGCATGGGCTTCCGGCAGCGTGGGCGGCGCGGCCAGGCGCATCTCCCAGGCCAGCGCCACTTCGGCCGCGCGCGCGAACTCGTCGGCCTGCCATTCCAGCGCCGCCCATAGGCCCTGGTGGTCGAGGATGCTGGGGCGCAGGTCGGTGATGATGTTGCCGACGCTGCCGACCGCGTCCTCGATCAGGCGCGCCATGTTGCGGCACTTGTCGCGCAGGCGCGCGCGTACCGCCTGCGCTTCCTCCGGGCTGCGCCGTTCCTGCTCCGACAGGCGCTTGTCTAGCCAGCCGACGTCCATCTTCAGCGCCACCAGCAGGCTGCCCAGCTCGTCGTGCACCTCGCGCGCGATGCGGGTGCGCTCCTGCTCGCGCGCCTTCTCCAGCCAGGCGCCGAGCTCGCGCGTGCGCGCCAGCGCCGCCGACAGTTCCAGCGTGCGCTCGGCCACGCGCTGCTCCAGCTCCTGCTTGGCCGCGGCCAGCGCATCGGCCGCGCGCTTGCGTTCGGTGATGTCGATGAAGGTGATGACCGCGCCGTGCACCTCGCCGTCGGCGATCACGGGATGGCTGGAATACTCCACCGGAAAGGGCGTGTGGTCACTGCGCCAGAACACCTCGGTGTCCAGCCGGCACGGCTGGCCGCGGCGGAAGGCGTTGAAGATGGGACAGTCGGTGTCGGGGTAGGGCGAGCCGTCGGCGTGCGAGTGGTGGGTGAGCTCGTGCATGTTGCGCCCCAGCACCTGCGGCGGCTGCAGGCCCAGCATGCGGGCGCCGGCGCGGTTGATGAAGGTGCAGTGGCCCGCCAGATCGACGCCGAAGATGCCTTCGCCGGTGGAGTCCAGCAGCAGTTCCAGGGGCGCCAGTCCGCCCGCCACCGCGCCGGCCGCCATCACAGGCCCAGCGCGGACAGGCCGGGGTGGTCGTCCGGCCGGGGCCCCAGCGGCCAGTGGAACAGGCGGTCGCCGGCGGCGATCGGCAGGTCGTTGATGCTGGCGAAGCGCCGGCGCATCAGGCCGCGGGCGTCGAATTCCCAGTTCTCGTTGCCGTAGCTGCGGAACCACTGGCCGGAGTCGTCATGCCATTCGTAGGCGAAACGCACCGCGATGCGCTCGCCGCCGAAGGCCCACAGCTCCTTGATGAGGCGGTAGTCCAGTTCGCGGTCCCATTTGCGGCGCAGGAACTGGCGCACCGCGGCGTGACCCACGGGGAATTCGGCGCGGTTGCGCCACTGCGTGTCTTCCGTGTAGACCTGCACCACGCGGTCGGGGTCGCGGGTGTTCCAGGCGTTCTCCGCCATGCGCACCTTCTGCGCGGCGGATTCGGGCGTGAATGGCGGCAGTGGCGGGCGGGGCTCCATGCCGGTGCACGAAGCAAGCGCCGCGCCAGCCTAGTGCCGGCTCAGCCGCGGCGGGCGGCCTCGATCCGGGCGATGTCGATCTTGCCCATCTCCATCATCGCGTCGAAGGCCCGCTTGGCGGCGGCGCGGTCGGGGTCGGCGATGGCCGCGGTCAGCGCCCGCGGCGTGATCTGCCACGACACGCCCCACTTGTCCTTGCACCAGCCGCAGGCGCTCTCCTGGCCGCCGTTGCCGACGATGGCGTTCCACAGGCGGTCGGTCTCTTCCTGGTCGTCGGTGGCGATCTGGAAGGAGAAGGCCTCGTCATGGCTGAAGGCCGGGCCGCCATTGATCCCGATGCAGGGGATGCCGGCGACGGTGAACTCCACCAGCAGCACGTCGCCCTCCTTGCCGCTCGGATAGTCGCCGGGCGCGTAGTGCACGGCGTGGACGGCGCTGTCGGGAAAGGTCCTGGCGTAGAACGTGGCGGCTTCCTGCGCGGTGCCGTCGTACCAGAGGCAGACGGTGTTCTTGCTGGGCACATCAGGCTCCTGTCGTGGCGGTGCGGACAGTCTGCCACCGCCCCACGGCCGCGCTGGCGGCCGCCCGTCAGGGCGTGGCAGCCAGGCGGTCGCTGCCTTCCACGCCCGCTTGCAGGCGCCGCACCACGCCTTGCGGGTCGAGGTGGATCCACTGGATGCGGTCCGTGCCACGGGCGTCGCGCCAGCGGTAGGCCAGCACCGGGCCGTCCCAGCCGGGCGCGCGCTCTACCCGGGCCGGCGGCCCGAGTTCGCGCACCACGTCCTCGCGCGTCCAGGCGTCGACCGCGATGCGGGCGAAGCCCTCGGCATGCAGCACCTGGCGTGAGCGGGTCACGCGTTCGGCCGCGTCCAGGTCGATCATCCAGGCGCGCTGGCCCGGTTGCAGCGCGTACTGCAGGCGCTGGCCGCCGTCGGGCAGGGCGAGCACGCGCGACGGCTGGCCCAGGCGGGTCAGCACGGCGTCGCGGGTGTCGCCCGGGCGGATGGCGTCGGCAGGAAAGCGGCTGGCGCAGGCGGCCAGCAGCAGGCAGGCGAGGGCGGCCGCGGGCGCGGCGAAGGTGCGGGTCATGGAGGCGGGCATGGGGCTGGCGGCCGGAACGACGCGTTCAGGCCTTGGGGTACAGGATCATCTGCGTGCAGCGGAACAGCGCCATCGTCTTGCCGCTGCCGCGGTGCGTCACCACCGCGTCCCAGACCTGGGTGGTGCGGCCCGCGTGGGCCAGCGTGGCGACGCAGTCGATGACGCCGTCGCGCGCCGTGCCGAGGTGGTTGGACTTGAGCTCGATGGTGGTGAAGCCGCTGGCGCCTTCGGGCAGGCTTTCGAAACTGCCGTAGCCGCAGGCCGTGTCCGCCAGGGTGACGACCGTGCCGGCATGCAGGAAGCCGTTGGGCGCCATGTGGAAAGGCTGGACGGTGAGTTCCACCTTGACGGTGCCGGGCGCCATGTCCAGCACCACCACGCCCAGGTGGCCGGGCAGCTTGCCTTGGCCGCGGGCGGTGTAGGCGGCAGCGCGTGTCGGGTCGGTCATGGCGGCGACTTTACACGGGGCCCCACGGCGGCGCCTCTCCTTGACTCCTCGACTCCTCGACTCCTTGATTCCTCGACTCCTCGACTCCTCGACTCCTCGACTCCTCGACTCCTTGATTCCTTGATTCCTTGATTCCTTGATTCCTTGATTCCCCAGGAGCGCCAGTTGCCCGATCGCGCCGGCACGGCCGGCGAGGTGTAGCTGGGCGCACCGAACCTGGTGGCGCAGCCGCCCCGAACAAAAGGAAGATGCACGCCGCGGCGAAAAGCGGTCCGCGAATGGTGCTATACTTTCTTTCTTCGCGCGGCTGTAGCTCAGTTGGATAGAGTACTTGGCTACGAACCAAGGGGTCGTGGGTTCGAATCCTGCCAGCCGCGCCACTCTCTCGGTGGCCTGGAAGCGCAAGCTTCCAGGCCATTTTCTTTTTGCGTGGCCGCCCCCGGCGCCGGGGGCTTATCCTGTGCCTCCCGCCGCAGGAGACCGCCATGAAGCCCACCCCCCTCGACGACTCCACCGCCATGCGGCTGGCCATCGCGGCCTCGCGGCGCGCGCGGGACGCGGGCAACATGCCGTATGGCGCGGCCCTGGTCTCGCCTGCAGGCGAGCTGCTGCACGTGGCCGGCAACAACCAGGTGACCAGCGGCGACTGCACCGGCCATGCCGAGATGGTGCTGCTGCGCGAGGCCGGCCAGCGGCTGGGGCGCGAGGCGCTGCGCGGCACGACCGTCTATGCCAGCGGCGAGCCGTGCGCCATGTGCTGCGGCGCGCTGTACTGGGCGGGCGTGCAC
>JAEZKX010000441.1 GCA_023436025.1 Pseudomonadota bacterium
GCCCAGCGCGCCGCCGGCGACCCCGGCCTGTTGCCGCTGCTGGACCTGGTGTCGCAGGTGATGCAGTCCAGGCGCTTCGAGCTGGCCGCGCTGCGGCTGGCCAACGGCATCGCGGCCCACTTCGGCCTGGTGCAGTGCGCGCTGGGCTGGCGCAAGGCCACCGGCCTGACGGCGGTGGCGGTGAGCCACCTGGAGAAGTTCGACCGCAAGAGCGAGAACATCCGCCTGCTGGAGGCGGCCTTCGACGAAGCCGCCGCCGAGGAGGTGATGGTCTGCCATCCGGCCGCCGAAGGCGTGCGCGAGGGCGGGCCGGCGCACGCGGCGCTGTGCGACACGCTGGGCTACGCCCAGGTCGTGTCGCTGCCGCAGCGCGATGGCGAAGGCAATGTGCAGTCGGTGCTGGTGCTGGCGCTGCCCGCCGCGCTGCCGCGGCTGCCGGCGCTGGACACGCTGTTGCTGGCGCTGGACATGCTGCAGCCCTGGCTGTCCGACCTGCAGCAGCGCGACCGCTGGTGGGGCAAGCGCCTGGCCAGCTGGGCGCAGGGCCACATCGAACGCTTCCTCGGACCCGGCCATCCCTGGCTCAAGACCTTCGCCGCGGCAGCCTCGATCTTCCTGCTGTACATGGTGTTCGGCACCTGGGACTACCGGGTCGAGGCGAGCGCGCAGGTGACCACCGATGCCACCCGCCTGGTCAGCGCCCAGTTCGACGGCCGCATCGAGGAGGTGCACGCCACCGCCGGCGACATGGTCAAGGCCGGCACGCTGCTGGCGGTGCTCGACACCCGCGACTTGCGCCAGCAGGAAGTGGAGGCGCAGGCCGAGCGTCGGCGCTTCGAGGCCGAGGCCGCGCGCCACCGGGCCGAGGAGAACCTGGCCGACATGGAAGTCGCGCTGGCCCGGCTCGCGCAGTCGGAGGCCCGCCTGGCGCGCCTGCAGGACTACATCCGCCATGCCCGCAGCGTCGCGCCCTTCGACGGCGTGGTGGTGGAGGGCGAGCGCAAGGACCTGCAGGGCATGCCGGTGAAGAAGGGGGACCACCTGTTCCGCGTCGCCCAGGTGCAGGGCCTGTACGTGCTGCTGCACGTGCCCGAGCGCGACATCCGCGACATCCAGCCCGGCGCCAAGGGCGAGCTCTCGCTGCTGAGCCGCCCCGACCAGCGGATTCCCTTCGAGCTGTCCACGCTGATCCCGGTGGCGCAGGTCAAGGGCCAGGAAGGCAACCACTTCATGCTGACGGCCAAGCTGCTGGCGCCGCCGGAGGATTGGTGGCGTCCCGGCATGACGGGCATGGCGCGCATCGAGGCGGGCGAACGCAACGTCGGCTGGGTGCTGACGCACCGGGTCGTCGACGCGATCCGCATGAAGTTCTGGTGGTAGGGGCGGCGGTGAGCACGGTCTTCAGCGATTCCTGGTTCCGCGTCGCGGCGATGCGCGTCAGCCTGCTGCCCACGGTGCGCGTGCAGCGGCAGACCTTCCGCGGCCGCGACTGGTACGTGCTGGAGGACAGCTACACCCAGCGCTTCTTCCGCATGACGCCCGAAGCCTGGGCCTTCATCAGCCGCCTCACGCCCGACAAGACGGTGGAGGAGACCTGGAACGCCTTCATCGCCTCGCATCCGGCGCAGGCGCCGGGCCAGGAGGCGGTGATCCAGCTGCTGTCGCAGCTGCACGTGTCCAACCTGCTGTACTTCCGCCATCAGCCGGACGACGCCGCCATCGTCCAGCGGGCCCAGCGCACGCGAAAGCGCGAGCTGACCGGCAAGCTGATGTCCTTCCTGTTCTTCCGCGTGCCGCTGGTCGATCCCAATGCCTGGCTGGATCGCATCAAGCCGCTGATCCACGTGCTGACCGGCCCGTGGATGGCCGTGGTCTGGCTGGTGGCGGTGATGCTGGGCGGCGCCGCAGCCATCGAGCACCGCCAGGCGCTGGTGGACACCTCGCAGGGCCTGCTGTCGCTGTCCAACCTGCCGTGGCTGTATGTCTGCCTGGCGGTGATGAAGCTGCTGCACGAGCTGGGGCATGCCTTCGTCACCAAGCGCTACGGCGGCGAGGTGCGCACCCTGGGCGTGATGTTCCTGCTGTTCACGCCGCTGCCCTACGTGGACGCGACGGCCAGCTGGGCCTTCCGCAATCCCTGGCACCGCGTCTACGTGGGCGCCGCAGGCATGCTGGTGGAACTGTTCCTGGCCGCCATCGGTGCGCTGGTCTGGGCAGCCACCGGACCGGGCCTGGTCAACAGCATCGCCTTCAACGTGATGGTGATCGGCTCGGTGTCCAGCCTGATCTTCAACGGCAACCCGCTGCTGCGCTTCGACGCGTACTACATGCTCAGCGACGCCGCCGAGATCCCCAACCTGTACCAGAAGGGGCAGAAGCAGTGGCTGTACTTCGGCGACCGCTACCTGCTGGGCACCCCCAACCTGCATTCGCCGGCCGAAGACGGCCGCGAGTGGTGGTGGCTCACGGTCTACGGCGCGCTCAGCTTCGCCTACCTGATCCTCGTCACGGTCGGCATCTCGCTGTTCCTGCTGGACCAGTGGTTCATCATCGGCGTGCTGGCGCTGGCCATCACCATCGCCACCAAGCTGGTGATGCCGCTGTGGAAGCTCGCCGGGCACCTCACCGGCCCGCGGGTGGCGCTCAACCGCCGGCGCGCCCTGGGCGGCGCCCTCGGCATCCTGGCCCTGCTGGTGGTGCTGGGTGGCTGGCTGCCGCTGCCCTACGCGATCCAGGCGCGCGGCGTGCTGCAGGCCGAGGGCGCGACGGCGGTCTATGCACCGATCGACGGTGCGCTGGTGCGCGCGGTGGCCCGCAACGGCCAGCAGGTGCAGGCCGGTGACGTGGTGGCGCAGCTGCGCAACCCCGACCTGGAGCAGGACATGGAGGTCAGCCGCCAGGTGGTGCGCGAGGCCGACGCGATGATCCGCCAGGCGATGGTGCGCGCGCCGCAGCAGCTGCCGCCGCTGTTCGAGCAGCGCCAGGCCGCGTTGCGCCGGCTGGCCGAATTGAAGGTGCGCCAGGACCAGCTGGCCGTGCGCACGCCCGCCAGCGGCGAATGGGTGGCCCCCGCGCTGCACGAGAACGAGGGCAACTGGCTGGCCCGCGGCCAGCCGCTGGGCGAGACCATCCAGCGCAGCGGCTTCCGCTTCGTCGCCGTGGTGCCGCAGGAGCAGGCCAACGAGCTGTTCGAGCAGAAGGCCGACCATGCGGCCGTCAAGCTCACCGGCCAGGCCGACGTGGCCATCGACGCCGGCGGCTTCCAGCTGATTCCCTACCAGCAGCAGAAGCTGCTGTCCCCGGTCCTGGGCTGGATGGGCGGCGGCGACATCGCCGTGCAGACCGACGACCGCAGCGGCGCCACTGCCGCCGAATCGTTCTTCGCGCTGCACGTGCGCCTGCCGCAGCAGCTGCCGGCCGGGCTGGCGCCGCTGCACGGCATGTCGGGGCAGGTGCGCGTCTCGCTGCCCGGCAAGCCGCTGTTCTGGCAGGCGCGCCGTTCGCTGCAGCAACTGCTGCAGAAGCGCTACCAGCTGTGAGCGCGGCTGCCGAGTCCGCCGCCGGCGACGCCTGGTTCGCCCCGCGCGATCCCTCGGCGCCGCGCGGCACGCTGGCCTGGCGGCTGCGCCGCGT
>JAEZKX010000004.1 GCA_023436025.1 Pseudomonadota bacterium
GCGTTGCGCCGGATCAGTAACGGTCGCGGTCGCGACCACCGCCGCCGTAGCCGCCACCACCACCACCGTAGCCACCGCCGCCGCCTTCGCGTCGGCCACCGCCGCCGCCGTAACCGCCGCCACCACCACCGTAGCCGCCGCCACCGCCACCGCCGTAGCCGCCACCACCACCGCCGCCGCCGAAGCCGCGGGGGCGCTGTTCCATCGGACGCGCTTCGTTCACGACGAGCGCGCGGCCGCCGGTCTGGTGGCCGTTCATGCCTTCGATGGCGGCCTGCGCTTCGGCGGGGCTGCCCATCTCGACGAAGCCGAAGCCCTTGGAGCGGCCGGTGTCGCGTTCCATCATCACTTTGGCGGAGGTGACGGCGCCGAACTGGCTGAACGCCTGCTCGAGATCGCTGTCGCGGAAGGAGTAGGGAAGGTTCCCCACGTAAAGCTTGTTGCCCATTCGGGACTCCTGAAAAAAACGCAAGACGCGATGGAGTCCGCTAGACGCAATCAACAACCACGCGAGACCGACAAACACCGCTAACCATGTTCCCCATGCGGGGACCACGCGCGCATTATGCGCTGCAAATCGTCCGCGCCCAAATCAGGGCACACCCGAATGTGGTGCCGACGTCAAGTAGTCGAAAAGTTACGCCACCGGCGGGCGGTCGCAGCTCGGCCGTGGGCGGGGGCTGCATGGCGAGTCGCGACCGGTCGCGCGCGCACCGCACCAGGGCCGCCCACGCACGCAGGAGCGCCGGGTACCATCGCCGCCCTTATGGAAGCTTTCCTGGTATCCACCGGACTGGTGGCGCTCGCCGAGATGGGCGACAAGACGCAGTTGCTGTCGCTGGTGCTGGCAGCGCGGTTTCGCAAACCCTGGCCGATCGCGGCGGGCATCCTGGTGGCGACGCTGGTCAACCATGCCCTCGCCGGCGCCGTCGGCGCCTGGGTGACGCAGGTGCTGGGCCCCGACGTGCTGCGTTGGGTGCTGGGCATTTCCTTCATCGCCATGGCCGGCTGGATGCTGATTCCCGACAAGCTCGACGAGGATGACGCGAAGGCCTCTCCGCGCCTCGGCGTGTTCGGCGCCACCCTGGTGGCCTTCTTCCTGGCCGAGATGGGGGACAAGACGCAGGTGGCCACGGTCGCGCTGGCCGCGCAGTACCAGTCCTGGGCCGCGGTGGTGGCCGGCACCACCCTGGGCATGATGCTGGCCAACGTGCCGGTGGTGTGGTTCGGCGAGCGCATCACGCGCCGGGTGCCGATCCGGACGGTGCACGTGGTGGGTGCGGTGATCTTCCTCGTGCTGGGGGTGCTGGCGCTGATGGCGTGACGCGCGGCGCCCGCGCGCTCCGGCCGACCCGCCGGGCTATACTCGTTGCCAGCGCCGATTTGCCTCGCTTGCGGGCGCTCAATAAATGCCGCTAAAGACAGGCCAGACCCGGCCCGCTTCAGCGGCCGGGTCTTTTCCATTGTCATGACGCTCATCGCGACACCGCAGTCCATGGCCTTCGAGGCGCCGCTCGCGCTGAGCAGCGGCGCCAGCATCCGCGGCTACTCCCTCGCCTACGAGACCTACGGCACGCTGGCGCCCGACCGCAGCAACGCCGTGCTGATCTGCCACGCGCTCAACGCCTCGCACCACGTGGCGGGCGTGTACCCGGGCAAGGAACGCTCCGAGGGCTGGTGGGACACCATGATCGGCCCCGGCAAGCCGGTGGACACCGACCGCTTCTTCGTCATCGGCGTCAACAACCTGGGCTCCTGCTTCGGCTCCACCGGGCCCATGCACGTGAACCCCGACACCGGCCGCGTCTGGGGCGCCGACTTCCCGGTGGTGACGGTGGAGGACTGGGTCAACGCCCAGGCGCGGCTGCTGGACGCCCTGGGCATCGACACGCTCGCCGCCGTGATGGGCGGCAGCCTGGGCGGCATGCAGGCGCTGTCGTGGACGCTGCAGTATCCGCAGCGCGTGCGCCATGCGGTGGTGGTGGCCAGCGCGCCCAACCTCACCGCCGAGAACATCGCCTTCAACGAGGTGGCGCGCCGCGCCATCGTCACCGACCCCGACTTCCACGGCGGCAACTTCTATGGCCACGGCGTGGTGCCCAAGCGCGGCCTGCGCATCGCCCGCATGATCGGCCACATCACCTACCTGTCGGACGACGTGATGAACGAGAAGTTCGGCCGCCAGTTGCGCGAGGGGCTGGACCCGCGTGCCGGCGCGCCCGAGGGCGGCACGGCCCCCTCGGGGAGCGGCGCACCGAAGCGCAGCCCGGGCGGGTACCTCTACACCACGCAGGACATCGAGTTCCAGATCGAGAGCTACCTGCGCTACCAGGGCGACAAGTTCAGCGAGTACTTCGACGCCAACACCTACCTGCTGATCACGCGCGCGCTCGACTATTTCGACCCGGCGCGCAGCCACGACGGCAACCTCAGCCGGGCGCTGGCGGCGGCCACGGCCAAGTTCCTGCTGGTGAGCTTCACCACCGACTGGCGCTTCTCGCCGGCGCGCAGCCGCGAGATCGTCAAGGCGCTGCTGGACAACCGGCGCGAGGTCAGCTACGCCGAGATCGACGCGCCGCACGGCCACGACGCCTTCCTGCTGGACGATCCGCGCTACCTGGCGCTGGTGCGCTCCTACTTCGACCGCATCGCGGCGGAGGCCCGGCCATGACCGACCGCGCCACCCTGGAGACCATCGCGAAGCTGGTGCCCGAAGGCGCGCGCGTGCTCGACCTGGGCTGCGGCGACGGCGCGCTGCTCGACCTGCTGCGGCGCGAGCGCGGCTGCACCGGCTACGGCATCGAGATCGCCGATGCCAACGTGCTGGCCTGCGTGCAGCGCGGGGTCGACGTCATCCAGCTCAACCTCGACCAGGGGCTGTCGATCTTCGAGGACAACTCCTTCGACGTGGTGCTGCAGGTCGACACCCTGCAGCACCTGCGCAATGCCGAGACCATGCTGCGCGAGACCGCGCGCGTGGGCAAGCTGGGCATCGTCGCCTTCCCCAACTTCGCCCACTGGCCCAACCGACTGGCCATCCTGCGCGGGCGCATGCCGGTGACCAAGCGGCTGCCCTACCAGTGGTACGACACGCCCAATATCCGGGTCGGCACCTTCAAGGACTTCGAGGTGCTGGCCACGCGCAACCGGCTCAACATCCTGGACGCCTTCGGCCTGCAGGAGGGGCGCGAACGCCGCTTCCTGCCCAATTTCACGGCGGGCACCGCGGTCTTCAAGTTCGAGCGGGGCTGATCCCGTGGCGCCTGGCATCCCCTTCGCCGAGGCGCTGTGGTTCTGGCTGCGCCTGGGTCTCATCAGCTTCGGCGGGCCGGCCGGCCAGATCGCGCTGATGCACCGCGAGCTGGTGGAGCGCAAGCGCTGGATCTCCGACCGGCGCTTCCTGCACGCGCTCAACTACTGCATGCTGCTGCCTGGCCCCGAGGCGCAGCAGCTCGCCACCTACATCGGCTGGCTGCTGCACCGCACCTGGGGCGGGGTTGCCGCCGGCGTGCTGTTCGTGCTGCCCTCGCTGTTCATCCTGGTCGCGCTGGGATGGATCTACGTGGTGTACGGCCAGGTCGAATGGGTCGCCGGCTTGTTCTACGGCATCAAGCCGGCGGTGGCGGCGGTGGTGCTGCACGCCGTGTGGCGCATCGGCAGCCGCACCCTGCGCCATCCGGCGCAGGCGCCGCTGCCCTGGATCGTGGCGGTGGCGAGCTCCCTGGCCATCGCGGTGGCCAAGCTGCCCTTTCCCTGGGTGGTGCTGGGCGCGGCCCTGGTGGGGGTCGCGGCCGGCCGCTGGGCGCCGGCGCAGTTCGCGCCGGTGGTGGCTTCCGCGCAGGCGGAAGGAACGGGCGCCCCAGCGCATCCGCGGGCGGTGATCGACGACGACACGCCCACGCCGCCCCACGCCCGCTTCAGCACGACGGGCCTGGCCCGCGTGGCCGCGACCGGCGCCCTGCTCTGGCTGCTGCCCATGGGCGTGCTGGTGGCAGCCTGGGGCTGGCAGGCCACGCTCACGCAGATGGGCTGGTTCTTCTCCAAGGCCGCGATGCTCACCTTCGGCGGCGCCTACGCCGTGCTGCCCTATGTCTACCAGGGCGCGGTGGAGCAGCATGGCTGGGTCAGCGCGCCGCAGATGATGGATGCGCTGGCGCTGGGCGAGGCCACGCCGGGGCCGCTGATCATGGTGGTGGCCTTCGTCGCCTTCCTCGGCGGCTGGGGACACCAGGTGCTGGGGCCCGACTTGCTGTTCCTGGGGGGGGCGCTGGCGGCGACGCTGGTCACCTGGTTCACCTTCCTGCCCTCCTTCCTCTTCATCCTGGCCGGCGGCCCGCTGGTGGAGTCGACGCACGGCAAGCTGCGCTTCACCGCGCCGCTGGCTGCCATCACCGCCGCCGTGGTCGGCGTGATCGCCAGCCTGGCGCTGTTCTTCCTGCTGCACATCGCGCGCGACCGGCCCATGCCCGGCTGGCCGGTGGACCTGGTGGCGCTGGCCATCGCCGCGGCCGCGGCGTTCGCGTTGTTCCGCACCCGCTTGGGCGTGGTGCCGGTGATCGCGGCCTGTGCGCTGCTGGGGATGGGCCTGCGGCTGGCAGGGGTCGCGTAGCCGCGCGGCCCGAGACGCGGCCGCCTCACCTGCGGGACTTCCGCCTTTTTCCCACCCTGCCGAGCCGCTATCCTGCCCGCCATGAACATCCTGATCACCGGCGGAGCCGGCTTCCTCGGCGCGCGGCTGGCGCGCGCCCTGCTGGCGGCGGACCGCCTGTCGCTGCGTGGCGCGCCGGCGCGCGTCATCACCACCCTCACGCTGGCCGACCTCGGCCCGGCCCCCGACGACCTCGCCGCCGATCCGCGCGTGCGCAGCGTGCAGGGCGACCTGCTCGAACTGGTGCGCCAGCAGCGCCTGCCCGCCGCCGGCACGGACGCCGTGTTCCACCTGGCCGCCGCCGTCAGCGCGGAATGCGAGGCCGACTTCGACCTCGGCATGCGCAGCAACCTGGACACCACCCGCGCGCTGCTGGACGCCTGCCGCGCGCTCGGCACCCAGCCGGTGTTCGTCTACGCCAGCTCGCTCGCCGTGTTCGGCCAGCAGCCCGGCCAGCCGCCGATGGGCCGCGTCGGTGACACCAGCCTGCCGACCCCGCAGGGCAGCTACGGCATCCAGAAGTTCATCGGCGAGCAGCTGGTGGCCGACTATGCCCGCAAGGGCTTCATCGCCGGGCGCAGCGTGCGGCCGATGACGGTCAGCGTGCGGCCGGGCCGCCCCAACGGCGCCGCCTCCGGCTTCTTCAGCGGCATGATCCGCGAGCCGCTGGCCGGCCTGCGCGCACGCGTGCCGGTGCCGCCCGAGACATTGGTGGCGCTGGCTTCGCCGACCTGCACCATCGAGGGCTTCGTGCGCGCTGCCGAGGCGTCCGACGCCGACTGGGGGCCGCTGACCGCCATCAACCTGCCGTCGCTGCGCACCACCGTCGGCGAGATGGCCGCTGCGCTGGAACGCGTGGGCGGCCCTGCGGCCGCCGCCCTGATCGACTGGACGCCCGACCCCTCCATCGAACGCCTGGTGCGCAGCTGGCCCGGCGACATCGCCTGGGACCGCGCGCGCGGCCTCGGCCTGCAGGCCGATCCCGACTTCGACACCGTGGTGCGCAGCTACATCGCCGAGAACCCGCAGGCCGTGCGGCTCGGGCGCTGACGCTGGAGGGCCGGATGCCGCGCTTTGCCGCCAACCTGTCGATGCTCTATCCGGAGCTCGACTTCCTGGACCGCTTCGAGGCCGCCGCGCGCGACGGCTTCGAGGCGGTCGAGTACCTGTTTCCCTACGACCACGATCCGAAGGAGCTGGCCGCGCGCCTGCGCGGCAACGGCTTGCAGCAGGTGCTGTTCAACGCCGCCCAGGGCAACTGGGATGCCGGCGAACGCGGCCTGGCCTGCCTGCCAGGGCGCGAGGCCGACTTCCGCGCGGGCATCACCCAGGCGCTGCGCTATGCCGAGGCGCTCGGTTGCCCGCGCCTGCACGTGATGGCGGGCCTGGTGCCGCCCGGCATGGAGCGCGCCGCCCTGCGCCCGACCTTCGTCGCCAACTTGCGCTGGGCCGCCGACCAGGCGGCCCGCCAGGGCGTGCGCGTGCTGATGGAGCCGATCAACACGCGCGACATCCCGGGTTTCTTCCTCAACCGGCAGGACCATGCGCACGAGCTGGTGGAAGAGATCGGCGCGGCCAATGCCCAGGTGCAGTTCGACCTCTACCACTGCCAGGTGGTGGAGGGCGACCTCGCGATGAAGATCCGGCAGTACCTGCCCACCGGCCGCGTCGGCCATTTCCAGATCGCCGGCGTGCCGCAGCGCCACGAGCCGGACGTGGGCGAGCTGAACTACGGCTACCTGCTCGACGTGATCGACGAGGTGTCGGCCGCCTGCGGCTGGGACGGCTGGGTCGGCTGCGAGTACCGCCCGGCACGCGGCGCCGCGCCCGGCGGCACCAGCGCCGGCCTCGGCTGGCTCAGGCGCCGGCGCCTGGCTTCTTCATGATGTTGATGTTGCCGTCGGCTTCGAGGATGGCCATGCGCAGGTCCTCGATCTGGCAGTCGGCGCCCCGCAACGCCTTCTCGAGGTCGGCCAGCGGCACCCGTTCGCGCGCGAGCACCTCGCGGTAGATCACGCCGTCGCGTCCGATCAGCACCGGCCGGCCCTGCAGCGCCTCGTCCAGCCTGCGGCTGCGCGCGGTGGCGATGGCGATCAGCACGTTCAGCAGCACCAGCGTGGCCGCGACGATGAGTCCGCCGGGGAGTGACTCGTCGCCGCCGCCCAGCGATCCGCTCACGCCTTCGGACAGCAGCATCACCACCAGCAGGTCGAAAGGGGTGAACTGCCCGACCGTGCGCTTGCCGGTGACGCGCACCATGGCCAGCAGCACGAGGTAGACGACGGTGGCGCGGACGACGAATTCCCACCAGGGGGCGTGCATGTCGAACATGGGTTGTTCCAGTGCCGAGCGGATGCCAGTTGAGCACCGTGCCGCCCGGCCATGTGTCGGACGGTCGCGCGTCGGCGTGTGGGGAGGCGGCATGGCATCCTCGGCCCATGCCCCAGACCCTCGTGCACGCGGTGCACAGCGACCTCTCGATCCGCAAGAGCCGTTTCCTCGGTTGCGTGCAGCCGGTTTCCGGCCGCGACGAAGCACTGGCGGTGGTGGCGCGCCTGCGCGCCGACCATCCCGGCGCGGCCCATGTCTGCTGGGCCCTGCTGGCCGGGGGCCAGTCGGCGGCCAACGACGACGGCGAGCCGGGCGGCACCGCGGGCCGGCCCATGATGGAAGTGCTGCGCCACCACGACCTGGACGGCGTGCTGGCCACCGTGGTGCGCTATTTCGGCGGCGTGAAGCTGGGCGCGGGCGGCCTGGTGCGCGCCTACACCGATGCCGTCGCCCAGGCCTTGCTGCAGGCCGAGAAGCGGCCGCTGCAGCGCATGGTGGCGCGCGCCTGCAGCGTGCCCTATGCGCTGGAAGGGGTGGTGCGGCGCGAGCTGCAGGCCGCCGGCGCGGCCCTGGGCGAGGTCCGCCATGGTTCGTTGGTGGAGATCGGCTTCACCATCGCCGAAGACGCCGAGCCGGCTTTGCGGGAGCGGCTGGAGGACGCGGGCCGCGGGACCTTGGCCTGGATCACCTGAGGCTGTCCCTTCGGATGTGCCCATGCAAGCGAGCGCATCCTCTCGTGCGGCGCGCGGCGCGGTGCGCTCGCTGCGCGGTGCGCTCGGTCTTACAGCAACTTCAGGAAGGCCTGCGCCGCCGCTGGCGCCCGTTCCTTGGCGCCGTTGATGAAGAACACGAAGGCTTCGTGGCGCGTACTGGTCTGGCTCCAGGCGCGCGCGCCCACCGCCCATTCGTGCAGGGTCTCCACCGGGTAGCCGGTGGGGCAGTCGGCGTTGCTGCGCATCAGGCGCAGGTAGGCCAGGTCGCTGAGCGCATGCGGGATGGCCGGGAACTTGTCGGAGTCGGTGTAGACCGTGGTGCAGCCATGGCGCGCCAGCAGGTCCAGGTACTGCTCGGTGGCGAAGCTGGGATGGCGCACGTCGAGCACGTGGCGCAACGGCAGGCCCTCGACCTCGCGCGGCAGCAGGCGCAGGAAGGCGTCGACGTCCTGCGGGTCGAAGGCCTTGGTCGGCATGAACTGCCAGACGATGGGGCCGAGCTTCTCGCCAAGCTCGGCCAGGCCGCTGCCGACGAAGCGCTGGATGCCCTCGCCGGCCTGCGCCAGCTCGCGCCGGTGCGTGGTGAACCGGTGCGCCTTGAGCGAGAAGACGAAACCTTCGGGCGTCTCGTCGCGCCACTTGGCGAAGGTGGCCGGCTTGAAGGTGCTGTAGAAGGTGCCGTTGACCTCGATGGCCGTCAGCTGGCGGCTGGCGTAGTGCAGCTCCTGCGCATGGGGCAGGCCCGCCGGGTAGAAGTTGTCGCGCCAAGGGGCGAAGGTCCAGCCGCCAATGCCGACCCGGATGCGCGTGCTCATGTCATTGACCCTCCCCTGCGAGGCGCGGCCGACTCGCGCAGGTCCATGTCGGCATTGATGGCGAGGCCGGCGCGGAACTGCTGCGGCACCAGCCCCTGCTGCTGCAGCAGCAGGCCCAGGCTCACGTCGCCGTTGAAGTGCTGTACGGCGGCATCGGGCCAGTCCCACCGGCGCAGCAGCGAAAGCGGGGCCACGAACCAGCCGCCGGTGTTGAAGGTGACCTCGGCGGGTAGCGGCGCGCCGGTGTACCAGGGCTGGCGCTTCGCCCAGTCCGCCAGCTCGGGCTGGACGCGCGCGCGGTAGACCGATCCCAGGGTGCCGGTGGCGCGCTCGGCGCGGCCGCTCACCGCATCGAGCCAGCCCTGCACGTCCACGCCCGGCAGCAGGCAGGAATCGTCGTCGAACCACATCAGGTGGGTGGCGTCGCCACCGTAGCCCTGCAGCAGGCGGCGCATCATCGGGTACTTCCAGATCTGCGGATCGGCCGCCTCCATGGGCACCTCGGGCAACAGGTCGTCCAGGATGACGCGCGAGCGCAGCGACACCGCGTTGAGGCCCACCCGCAGGTCGATCCGCCCGGTGTTCCACAGGCTGCGCAGCGTCAGGCCGCAGCGCCGGGCCAGTTCGGGATGGTCGCCGTAGAAGAGGGCGAGGACGAGGAATTTGACCAAGCTAGGGGCTAGGGGCTAGGGGCTAGGGGCTAGGGAGCGCCGTGGGGGTTTGCAGGCTGCATGCTAGCCCAGCGGGGCCGCGCGGCGTAAAGTCTCGCCACGGCACCCGCCAGCCCTTAGTCCCCAGCCCCTAGCCCCTAGTCCCTCGAAGCAACATGAACGCACCCCTGCACCGCGAGCTTCCCGCCACCGTCCTCGACAGCGCCCGCGCGCTCGACCAGGTCACCCGCCAGTGGGACGGCGACATCGTGCGCCAGCTCACCGACTATGTCGCCATCCCGGCCAAGTCGCCCAGCTTCGACGCCGACTGGGCCCGGCACGGCCACATCGAGACCGTGCTGCGCAACGCAGCGGCCTGGGTCGAGGCGCAGAAGGTCGCGGGCCTGCAGCTGGAGATCGTGCGCCTGCCCGGCCGCACGCCCGTGCTGTTCTTCGAGATCGCCGCGACCCGGCCGCAGTCGCAGCAGACCATCCTGATGTACGGCCACCTCGACAAGCAGCCGGAGTTCACCGGCTGGCGCAACGACCTGGGTCCGTGGACGCCCAAGTACGAGGACGGCAAGCTCTACGGCCGGGGTGGCGCCGACGACGGCTACGCGGTCTACGCCAGCATCGCCGCGGTGCAGGCGCTCAAGGCGCAGGGCACGCCGCATCCGCGCATCGTCGGCCTGATCGAGACCTGCGAGGAATCGGGCTCCTACGACCTGCTGCCCTATGTCGACGCGCTGCGTCCGCGCCTGGGCGAGGTCGGCCTGGTGATCTGCCTGGACTCGGGCGCCGGCAACTACGATCAGCTGTGGCTCACCACCTCGCTGCGCGGCCTGGCCGGCGGTGTGCTCAAGGTGCAGATCCTCACCGAGGGCGTGCACTCCGGCGATGCCTCGGGCCTGGTGCCGTCGAGTTTCCGCATCATGCGGCAGGTGCTCGACCGGCTGGAGGACAGCAAGACCGGCCGCCTGCTGCCCGCCAGCTTCCACTGCGAGATCCCGGCCGACCGGCTGGAGCAGGCCAAGGCCACCGCCGCCATCCTGGGCGACGAGGTCTACAAGCGCTTCCCCTGGGCCCATGCCGACTGCGGCGGCTCCGCCGCCTTCGCCCTGCCCACCACCACCGATCCGGTGCAGGCGCTCATCAACCGCACCTGGCTACCGACGCTTTCGGTCACCGGCGCCGACGGCTTCCCGGCCATGCAGGACGCCGGCAACGTGCTGCGGCCCTACACCGCGTTCAAGCTGTCGCTGCGCCTGCCGCCGCTGGTCGATGCCGCCGCCGCCGTGCAGGAGCTCAAGACCCTGCTGGAGGACAACGCGCCCTACCAGGCCAAGGTCACCTTCGAGGGAAGCGGCGGCGCTTCCGGCTGGAACGCGCCGGCCACGGCGCCCTGGTTCGAGAAGGCGCTCAACGCCGCCTCGCTGGCGCATTTCGGCGCGCCGGTCGGCTACATCGGCCAGGGCGGCACCATTCCGCTGATGAACATGCTGTCGCAAGGCTTCCCGACGGCCCAGATGATGGTCTGCGGCGTGCTCGGCCCGCGTAGCAACGCGCACGGCCCCAACGAGTTCCTGCACGTGCCCTATGCCAAGCGGCTGACCGCGGCAGTCGCCGAAGTGATGGCGCAATGCCCCTGAGGCGTCGGCGCGTCCGCTTGGCGCGGATCGTGGCAGCGGTCATCCGTCGCCCGGGGCATTGACAGCGTCCGGGGCGCGGTCATGATCCGGCCCGGATGCAAGAGCACTCGGGCGAATCGACACTCTCGACGTTCACGGCCAGTGACGGGGAGAACCTCGCGGTGCAGGACTGGTACCTGCCGCATGGCGTCCCCGCGCGCGGCATGGTGGTGCTCGTCCATGGCCTGGGCGAGCACGCCGGTCGCTACGACCACGTGGCGCGCCGCCTCAATGCCTGGGGCTTCGCCGTGCGCGGCTACGACCAGTACGGCCACGGCGACTCCAACGGCGTGCGCGGCGCGCTGCCGCAACACCACCGCCTGATCGAGGACCTCGCCGACATCGTCGAGAGCGCCCGCCGCCGTATCGGCGGCAAGCTGCCGCTGATCCTGCTCGGCCACAGCATGGGCGGCCTGGTGGCGGCCAGCTTCGTCGCGCGCGAACTGCTGCCGGTCGACGCGCTGGTGCTGTCCTCGCCGGCCCTTGCCACCCGCCTGGGCGGGGTGCAGAAGCTGATGCTGGCGGTGCTGCCGCGGCTGGCGCCCAACCTGACCGTGTCCAACGGACTCGATCCGCAGTACCTGTCGCACGACCCCGCCGTGGTGGCGGCCTACCGGGCCGACCCCCGCGTGCACGACCGCATCTCGGCGCGGCTGGCGCGCTACATCGCCGAGGAAGGCCCGTACGTGCTGGCGCGCGCTCCCCGCTGGAAGGTGCCCACCCTGCTGATGTATGCCGGCCAGGACCGGCTGGTCGACCCGGCGGGCAGCCGCGCATTCGCCCGCGCCGCGCCGCCGGGGGTGGTCACCGCCCATTGCTTCGCGCAGATGTACCACGAGATCTTCAACGAGGCCGACGCCTACGACGTGTTCGCCCAGCTGCGGCAGTGGCTGGATGCGCGGTATTGAGCGGGGCGCGGCGCCCGGCCGCGGCGCCCGGTTCAGCCCGCGGCTTGCATGCGCGACCGCATGCCCAACCAACCCAGCCCGGCCGCCACCACCGCCACCGGCAGCAGCGAGCCCAGGTTGAGCAGCTGCCAGCCCTGCGTGGTCACCAGCACGCCGCTGGCCAGCGAGCTGATGGCCAGCGTGGCGAAGACGAAGAAGTTCAGCACCGCCTGGGCGCGGTCACGCTCTTCCGGCCGGTAGGCGCCCAAGGCCAGCACCGTGCTGCCGGTGAAGAGGAAGTTCCAGCCCAGGCCCAGCAGGAACAGCGCCACCAGGAACTGCTCCAGCTGCACGCCCGATAGCGCGATGGCGATGCACAGGGCGTTCAGTGCCACGCCCACGCCCATGATGGTCAGCGTGCCGAAGCGCTTGATCAGGTGGCCGGTGAAGAAGCCGGGGGCGAACATGCCGATCACGTGCCACTGCAACACCAGCGCCGCGTCGGAGAACGGCAGGCCGCATTGCTGCATGGCCAGCGGCGTCGCCGCCATCAGCAGGTTCATGACGCCGAAGCCCAGGCCGCCGGCCAGCGCCGCGACCAGGAACACCGGTTGCGCCAGCAGCTGCGCCACCGAGCGTCCGCCCGCCGCCTGCGTCTTGCGCTCCAGCGGCGGGAAACGCATGAAGGCCAGCAGCACCATCGCCACCGCGGCGACGAAGGCCAGCGCGATGTAGGCGCCGGCGAAGGGCGCTTCGGCCAGGTCGCGGGTGCGCACCGCCAGCGCCGGGCCGAGGGCGGCGCCCAGCAGGCCCCCGGCCATCACCAGCGACACCGCCTTCTCGCGCGCCGCGGGTGCCGCCAGCTCTGCAGAGGCGAAGCGGTACAGGCTGGCATTGGCCGAGTAGTACCCGGCCAGCACGGTGCCGGCGCAGACCAGCCAGAAGTTGCCGCTCGAGGCCGCATAGGCGCACAGCAGAGCCGACAGCAGCCCCACCAACAGCCCGAGCTGGAAGGCCCGCTGGCGCCCCAGCCGCGCCTGCGCATGGGCCACCGGGCCCGTGAACAGTGCAGCGCCCAGCACGTAGCCCATCACCGGCAGCGTCGCCATCCAGCCGTAGGGCGCCAGCGCCAGTCCCACCAAGCCGTTGATGGCGATGAAGGTGACGTTGTTGGTCAGGAACAGGCCCTGGATGACGGCCAGCAGCCACAGGTTGCGGTTCATCGGCCAGGGCCTCCAAGGGTGAGCAGCGCCAGCGCCGCCAGGGGTGCGGTTTCCGCGCGCAGCACGCGCGGGCCGAGATGGACGGCCTGCCAGCCGCGCGCCGCCGCGGCTTCCTCCTCGGCCGGCGACAGCCCGCCTTCGGGGCCGCTCAGGAGCGTGGTCTGCGCGCGGGTGGGCAG
>JAEZKX010000022.1 GCA_023436025.1 Pseudomonadota bacterium
GGGCAGGACCGCGGGCGGTGCCTGCACCGGCGCCGCGGGGCCCTTGCGCCGCCGATGGATCTCGAGCACGCAGGCTCCGAGGCCGGCCAGGCTGAGCAGCGCCACCAGCACGCCGCCGACGAAGGGAATGTTGGCCAGCAGCACCGTCAGGAGCAGCGCCAGCGCGAACCAGAGCACGACCACGCCGTAACTGTCGGTCTCGTCCCTTCGGAACCGGGCGCCCAGCATTTCGCCGATGAACAGCACGCCCACCAGGAAGCCGGCGATGAGGAACGCGGGATAGATCGCGAGCAGCGCGATGCCCAGCGGGATGCCCAGCAGCGTAACGAACAGCAGCGCGGCCAGCACCGGGGTGGCGACCGCGATCGCAAAGCCCAGGCCGAGCGCGGCCCAGGGCGAATGCCGGATGCGCTGCGCGGCGCTGGTGCCGAAGCGCGGCATCAGCAGGATGAACAGTGCGCCTGCGGCGAGGAAGGCGAGGAAGCCCAGGACGCCGCCGACCCACCAGGGGCCGCTGAACGACCGCTCCCAGCTGCGTTCGCGTTCGACCGTGTTGTCGCCATTCTTCTGCCGGTTCGGCTGCGCTCGGATCAGCCCTCCGGCCACGGTGGCACCCTCGGCCTTGCGCAGTTCCGAGGGCGACGTGTAGGTGAGCGACCCGGCGATGCGGGCCTTGGGTCCCAGCACGATCTCATCGCCGACCAGGTCGGCCTTGCCGCCGACGTCGCCGTCGATGGTGATCCGCGCGGCGTTGACGCTGAGGTTGCCCCCGATGCGGCCGGCCACGGTCACGTCGCTGCCGTAGATGGTCGCCTTGCCGCCGACGACGGCCGTCGGCGTCAGGGTGACGTTGCCCCCCGTGGCAAACAGTTCCCCGCCCACGGTGCTCTCGACGCCGATGTCGCCACCGCCCACCCGAAGGTCGTCGCCGACCGGGGCGCGCACGTCGACCGAGGCGCCCAGCAGCAAGGCGTCGCCGCCCACCGGCTGGTCGACCACCACCTTGGGGCCAGCCGCGCCGTAGTCGCCCTCGACCGGTGCCGTCGGGCGGACCTTGCCGAAGGAATAGACATTGCCCTTGTCACGGTTGGCCGCCGGCGCCGCGGAAGCCACTGGCGCCGCGGAGGAAGCTGGCTCCGCGCGGGCAACCGGCTGCGCCACGGCGGGCATGCCGGTCCATGCGGCTGCAGCCAGCACGACGGTGGCAGGCCAGCAGCGCATGGCGACGAAAGGGGCATGGCTGTTCATCCTCGGGCCTTCCAACGATGACGCACCTTAGCGCCGGGCAAACATACGCATTTGACCCACGTCAAGCAGTGCGGCCGTGTCGAAACCCGGAGCGTGGCATTGGGAGGATTGAGGAAGATCAAGGGGGCCAATCGGAGCGCCGACACCATGGAGACCTGCAGTGGAACGGGAAAGCAGGAAAGCACGATGAACCACGTCAAGCGCAATCTGCACGCGATGATCGAAGACGCGCAGCGGCTGCTGGAGCATGTCCCCGACGACGCCAGCGAGGATGCCGCCGACGCCCGCAAGCGTCTGCAGCAAAGCATCGAGGACGCCAAGGAACGGCTGCGCGAAGCGCGCCGGAACGCCCATCATGCGCGCCGGCATCTCGAGCGCCGGCTCCACCAGGACCCCTGGCCCGCCATCGCGTGCAGCTTCACCATCGGGCTGCTGACCGGGTTGATCCTGGGCGCGCACCATCGCTAGCCCCTTTCCACGACCAAGCCTCGCCTTGCGCCGAACCGCCGCGCATCCCGCCGCGGCCGCCGTCTGGTGTCCACAGGAGAACCCCCCATGAAGACCGAAGAAAAGTCCAGGAAAAGCCCCGCAGCCGGCGCCAGCGCCGTCGACATCGGCATCGACGAGGCCGACCGTGCCGCCGCCGCCAAAGGCCTGTCGCGGCTGCTGGCCGACACCTATACGCTCTACCTGTCAACGCACAACTTCCACTGGAACGTGACGGGGCCGATGTTCAGCACCCTGCACGCCATGTTCGAGCAGCAGTACACGGACCTGTGGAACTCGGTCGACGACATCGCCGAGCGCATCCGCGCACTGGGCCATTTCGCCCCCGGCTCCTACTCCGCATTCGGCGCGCTCACCTCGCTGCCCGAGGCGCCGGCGCAGCCGCCGTCCGCGATGGAGATGGTGGCCATCCTCGTCAACGGCCATGAAACGGTCGCCCGCACGGCGCGCGAACTGGTCCCTGCCGCGGAGAAGGCGCGTGACGAACCGACGCTGGATCTCCTGACCCAACGCCTGCAGTTCCACGAGAAGACGGCGTGGATGCTGCGCAGCCTGCTTGCCCCTTAGGTCGGGAAGGGCGCGCGCTCGTCACCGGCTTCGCGGCATGCGCCGGCCATGCCTGGCGACCATTGGGCACGCTCGCCGAGCTTGGCATCGAGGAGAACGACAGTCCATGCCCCAGACCGATTACTCCAAGTACGCCAAGCTGAGCCCGTTCGAACTCAAGGACACCTTGATCCAGCTGGCCGGCAGCCAGCAGGACCGGGCGATGCTCAACGCCGGCCGCGGCAACCCCAACTTCCTGGCGACGCTGCCGCGCCATGCCTTCTTTGGACTGGGGTTGTTCGCGGTCATGGAATCCGAGGCGACCTTCGCCTACATGCCCGAAGGAGTCGGGGGGCTGCCGCGCAAGGACGGCCTGGCGGCGCGCTTCGGGAACTACCTGCGCGACCACGCGGACCGGCCGGGAGCCGTGCTGCTGCGCAAGATGGTGTCCTATGTGCGCGACCAGCTCGGGCTGGACGAGGACGAGTTCCTGCTCGAGATGGTGGCAGGCATCCTGGGCTGCAACTACCCGGTTCCGGACCGGATGCTGCGCGTCAGCGAGAAGATCATCAAGGAATACCTCGCCATCGAGATGGGGGCGCAGGGCATGGACCGCGACAGCTTCGACCTGTTCGCGGTCGAAGGCGGCACCGCGGCCATGGCCTACGTGTTCGACTCGATGAAGGAGAACAAGCTGATCAGGGCCGGGGACAGGATCGCGATCGGCGCGCCCATCTTCACGCCCTACCTGGAGATCCCCGCGCTCGGCGAGTACGGGCTGGAGGAAGTCCTGGTCCAGGCCGACCCCTCCAGGGGCTTTCAGTACCCGGCGTCGGAGCTGAAGAAGCTGGAAGACCCCGCCATCAAGGCCTTCTTCCTGGTCAATCCCAGCAATCCGCCCTCGGTCAAGATCGACGACGAGGGCCTGGACACGATCGCGCGGATCGTGCGCAAGCGGCCCGACCTCATGCTTCTCACCGACGACGTCTACGGCACCTTCGCGGACGACTTCAGGTCGCTGTTCGCGATCTGCCCGGACAACACCATCCTGGTCTACTCCTTCTCGAAGTACTTCGGCGCGACGGGCTGGCGCCTGGGCGTGATCGGGCTGACGCGCAACAACGTGCTGGACCAGGCCATTGCCAGGCTGGACGAAGCCGAGCTGGAGGAGCTGGATGCGCGCTATGCATCGGTGACCACGGAGCCGCGCAAGTTCAAGTTCATCGATCGCATGGTTGCCGACAGCCGTGCCGTGGCGCTGAACCACACCGCCGGCCTGTCGACCCCGCAGCAGGTGCAGATGGTGCTGTTCGCGCTGTTCAACATGATGGATTCGCGCCAGGACTACAAGCAGGCCCTCAAGGCCCTGGTGCGCAAGCGCGACGCAACCCTGCACGACAGCCTGGGCATCGCGCACCCGCGGGACCCCAACTCCGCGGACTACTACACCCTGGTCGACCTCGAGAAGACGGCGCGGGCGATCTGGGGCGACGCGTTCGCCGAGTGGGTGATGAAGACGCAGAACCCGACCGACGTCCTGTTCCGCATCGCCGAGGAGACCGGCGTGGTGCTGCTGCCAGGCAGCGGCTTCAAGACCCTGCATCCCTCCGCGCGCGCCTCGCTCGCCAACCTCCAGGAATTCCAGTACGCCGCCATCGGCCGGTCGCTGCGCAAGCTGGCTGGCGAGTACTTCGAGGAGTTCAGGAAGACCACGGCAGGCAAGCAATCCGGCAAGGGCGCTTAGGCGCCACCAAGCGTCCTCTCATGGGCCCGCGGGCCGCGCACGTGCGGCTTGCCCTGTGCCGCGGGTCCCCCCGGGACCCGAGGGGTCAATGCAGGTCCATCGAGATCATGCGCTGCAGCCCTTCGTAGTCGACGATGCGCAGGTGCTTCTTGTCGACCACCAGCAGGCCCTGGCTGGCGAAGGCCGACAGGCTGCGGCTGACCGTCTCCAGCTTGACGCCCAGGTAACTGCCGATGTCCGCGCGGGTCATGCGCAGGTGGAACTCCTTGGGCGAGTAGCCGCGCGCCTGCAGCCTTCGCGAGATGTCCAGCAGGAAGCTCGCGACCCGCTCGTCCGCGCTCATGGTTCCCAGCATCGCCATGAGCTTGTGCTCGCGCACGATCTCGGCACTCATGAGCCGCGCAAGCACGAGTTGCATCGCCACGTTCGCCGACGCGATCTCGACCAGGCGTGCATAGGGGATGGAACAGACCTCGGCATCCTCCAGGGCCACGGCGCTGCTGGCCTGCACGCCGGAGGCGACGCCATCGAGCCCCAACAGCTCACCTGCCATCTGGAAGCCGGTCACCTGCTCGCGTCCGTCCAGCAGCATCAGGGTCGACTTGAAGGTCCCGCTGCGCACCGCATAGATGAACTTGAAGACGTCGCCCTCGCGGTAGAGCGCCTGACCCTCGCGCAGGCGTCGGCGGCTGAATTCGGTCCCGACCAGGTGGCAGGGCTCGACGCCGCCCGCCGGGAACCACAGGTCATGGAGCTGGCAGCCCGAGCAACGGAAGCCCTGGCCCGGCGCCGCGGCGCGGCCCACGCCGGCGCGCCCGCACCCCGCATCGGTGCCGACTTCGCGGACGTCGTGGATGACGCCATCGGCCTGCTCCCTCGCCAGGGGCGCCTCGGGCGCCGTGACCAGCTGGCCCTGCAGCAGCGACAGCTGGACCGGCCCCACGGGCACGTCGAGGGCGGCAAGCGGCCCGACGTCTTCGGCAAGCAGATGGATCGGCTGCACGGACGTCTCCACCGTTGCGGCCATGCGCAGGTGCGCGCTCATCGCGCCGACTTCGTCGCGCACGGCACCCGGTGCATTGCCGGCGGACGCCTCCCGCGCCTGGCCGCGCGACGGCAGCGCGCGCACGAAGGCGGTGAAGAGCGTGCCTTCGGGTGAATCCATCGGCGAGACGGAGGCCTCCAGCGCGATCTCCTCCCCGGAAGCGCGCAACCCCATCAGCACGCGCACACCCATGGGCCCGGCCGTGTCGCCCTCGGCCGCGGGCTCGTGCCGCGATCCGGCGAACAGCTCGGGGATCAGCGTTTCCGCGGGACGCCCGATCAACTGGGCGACCGACCAGCCGAACATGCGTTCCGCGGCGCGGTTGCACAGGATGATGCGGCGCGACGCGTCGGTCATGAGGATGCCGTCGGTGGCGCCGTCGAGAAGCGCCGACAGGCGTGCGCCCAGCCGGGCGTGCTCCTGCGCGTCCTCGACGCGGCCGGTCATGTCGCGCAGGGCGATCATGTGCAGCGTGCCTTCGGGCGCCTGCAACTGCGCGATGGACGCGTGGAAGGGGAACTCTTCTCCGTTGCGCCGCAGGCCGTAGCCCACCGGCGCATCGCGCGAGGCCGGCGTGTCCAGCGGACGGAAGCGGCGCAACTGCGCGGCAGGCGTGGCCGCCTGCGGCTCCGGCAGCAGGCGGTCGACCGGCTGGCCGAGCATCTCGACGGCGAGATGCCCGAAGATCCGCTCCGCCGCGCCGTTGTAGAAGACGATGCGACCGCTCTCATCCACCGCGACGATGGCGTCCGCGCCGGCACCGAGCAGGCCGGCCAGCCAAGCGGAAGCACCTGAGCCTTCGAGACTGTATGTTTTCATCTCCATTCTCGGTGTTCCGGCCTCTGCGTTGCCGGGGCATTGATGGAACCGCGCAGGGCGAGGCAAGTATGTAGGCGGAGGGAATGAGCGCGTAAGGGGAAATACCGCGTCCAGGCAATTCACTTAACGAAGCAACAGCCCGAGGCGCAAGCCCGCCGCCGACAGTCCATGCACAGCGAAGCATGGCCGAGGGACCAGCGATCGCTGCCGCGCCGCACGGTGCAGCACGGACGCAGCCATGGGCCGCGCTGCACAAGAAAAAAGCCCGGCATCCTTGCGGATACCGGGCTTTCCCGTTGGTGGTCGGCGTGGCGGGATTCGAACTCGCGACCCCTTGCACCCCATGCAAGTGCGCTACCAGGCTGCGCTACACGCCGAAGACCAAGATTATAACCCGGCGTTGGGCCTGTTTCCGGCTCAGTGCGCGGAACCGAGCAAATCGCGGATTTCGAACAGCTCGCGCCGCAGGTATTGCAGCTTCTGCGTCATCTCGTCGCCAGCGTCGATGACCGAGTCGCCGAAGCCGCTGTCGAGGGTGGAGTCTTCCATCTCGATCACGTCCACGCCCTCGAGCATCACCTCGCCGTTGCGGCGGCGGTCGCGCTCGCCCTGCACGATCTCCTGCAGCTTGTTACGCGCGCCGCTGATCGTGAAACCCTGGTCGTACAACAAGTCGCGGATGCGCCGGATCATCAGCACCTCGTGGTGCTGGTAGTAGCGGCGGTTGCCGCGGCGCTTCATGGGACGCAGCTGGGTGAACTCCTGCTCCCAATACCGTAGCACGTGAGGCTTGACGCCACACAGCTCGCTGACCTCACCGATGGTGAAGTAGCGCTTGGCCGGAATTGCGGGAAGGGGTTTCTCCATTGAAATCAATCTACTAGGAGAGAAAGCTCCGAGGTTACTCCAAGGCGAGCGGGATGCAAAGCGCCGCCACGGGCATGGCACCCGGGCCGCGTCGCCAGCGATGAGCGTGAGAGCTTAAGCGATGAACGGGACTCGGCCTAGGCCGAATCCCGAATACCTGGGCGGCGCATCAACGCTGCGCCGCCTCCCCCGTGCCGATGCCCTGGATCTGCTCCTTGAGCTTGTGGCTGGCATGGAAGGTCACGACGCGGCGCGCCTCGATGGGGATGGGCTCGCCGGTGCGCGGATTGCGGCCGGGCCGCGGCGCCTTGGTGCGGATCTGGAAGTTGCCGAAGCCGGAGATCTTCACGTCCTCGCCGTCGACCAGGCTGGTGGCGATCAGGTCGAAGAAGGCATCGATCATGTCCTTGGACTCGCGCTTGTTGAGCCCGATCTGCTCGAACAACAGCTCCGCCAGCTGGGCCTTGGTCAGCGCAGGGGTTTCCAGGCTCTCGACGGCAAAATCCATGGCTTCCTCCTTCTTTCGATGCCTCGTTGTTGTCGCGCCGGCCGGGCTCAGCCCCGCAGGCGGCCGCCAAGCCGGGAGCCGATGCGCTCCACCACCGCACGGACCGCGGCATCGATCTGGTCGTCGGTCAGTGTCGCGTCGGCGCTGGCGAGCGTCAAGCGCACGGCCAGGCTCTTCTCGCCCGGCTGCAGGCCGCCGGCGGCCTGCATCGGCTTGTAGACGTCGAACAGCAGGGCGTCGCGCAGCAGCCCGCCGGTATCGGCCGAATGCACGGCCTCCATCAGCTGGCCATGGGTGACGGTGTCGGCCACGATCACGGCGATGTCGCGCTCGGCCGGCTGGAAGCGCGGCACCGGCTCGAAGGCCGGCACCCTGCGCGCGCTGACGGCGTCGAGGTCCAGTTCGAACAGCAGCGGCGTGTGCGGCAGCTCCCACTGCTGGCGCCAGCGCGGGTGCAGTTCGCCGACCACGCCGACCTCGCGGCCGTCGATGCGGATGGCGGCGCAGCGGCCCGGGTGCAGCGCGGGGTGCGCGGCCGGCACGAACTCGGCGCGCAGCGGCGCCAGCAGCGCCTCGACGTCGCCCTTGGCGTCGTAGAAGTCGCCCTGCCCCGCCTTGCGGCCCCATTGCAGGCCGCTCGGGTCGCCATAGGCCAGGCCCGCCACCTTCATGGGCTGGCGCACGCCGCGCACGGTGCTGTCGGTGGTCTGCACGCTGGCATCGCGCAGGAACACGCGGCCGATCTCGAACACGCGTACCCGCTCGGCCTTGCGGTCCAGGTTGAACTTCAGCACCTGCAGCAAGGAGCCGAGCAGCGACGAGCGCATCACGCTCATCTGGCTGGCGATGGGGTTCAGGAGCTTGATCGGGTCTGCGTTGCCCGCCAGGTCGCGCTCCCACTTCGCCTCGACGAAGGAGAAGTTGATGGTCTCCTGGTAGCCCAGCGCGGCCAGCAGCCGGCGCACGGCGAAGCGGCTGCGGCGCGCCTCCGGCGCCACCTTGGCGGTGATGGGCGCCAGCGGCGGCGTGGTCGGCAGGTTCTGGTAGCCGACGATGCGCACCACCTCCTCGATGAGGTCTTCCTCGAGGTTGAGGTCGAAGCGGTAGGGCGGCGGAGTGACGGTGATGACGCCATCGCGCGCCTCGGCCGGCAGCTGCAGGCGGCGGAAGGCGTCCAGGCACTGGGCCTCGCTGACCGGCATGCCGATCACCTTGCTCGCGCGGGCCACGCGCAGCGCCACCGGCTTGCGCTCGGGCAGGCGCAGCACCTGGTCGTCCATGGGGCCGGCCTCGCCGCCGCAGATCTCCAGGATCAGCCGCGTGATGTGCTCGATGTGCTCCACCGTCAGGCTGGGATCCACGCCGCGTTCGAAGCGGTGGCCGGCATCGGTGGAGAAGTTGTAGCGGCGCGAGCGGCCCTGCACGGCCTCGGGCCACCAGAAGGCCGCCTCGACGTAGATGTTGCGGGTGGCGTCGCTCACGGCCGTGGCGTCGCCGCCCATGATGCCGGCCAGCGACTCGACCTCGCGGTCGTCGGCGATCACGCCCACCTTGTCATCGACCTCGATGGTGTTGCCGTTCAGCAGTTTCAGCTTCTCGCCCGGCTGGCCCCAGCGGACGTCGAGGCCGCCATGGATCTTGTCGAGGTCGAAGATGTGCGAGGGCCGGCCGAACTCGAACATCACGTAGTTGGAGATGTCCACCAGCGCGGTCACGCTGCGCTGGCCGCAGCCGGCCAGGCGCTCGACCATCCACTGCGGCGTCTTCGCCTGGGTGTTCACGTTGCGGATCACGCGGCCGGAGAAGCGGCCGCACAGGTCGGGCGCGCCGACCTTCACGGGCAGCCGCGCGTCGTTCTTCGGCACCACCGCCTCGAACTTCGGCTCCACCAGGGGCGCGCCGGTCAGGGCCGACAGCTCGCGGGCCACGCCGTAGACGCTCAGCGCATGCGCGAGGTTGGGCGTGAGCTTGAGCGTGAACACATGGTCGTCGAGGTTCAGCAGCGCGCGCACGTCCTGGCCGAGCGGCGCCGACGCGTCCAGCTCCAGCAGGCCGCCGTGGTCGTCACTGAGCTTGAGCTCGCGCGCCGAGCACAGCATGCCCTGGCTCTCGACGCCGCGCAGCTTGCCCAGCTTGATGGCGAAGGGCTTGCCGTCCTCGCCCGGGGGCAGCTGGGCGCCCACCAGGGCGGTCGGCACCTTGATGCCGACGCGCGCATTCGGCGCGCCGCACACGATGTTCAGCAGCGTGCCCTGCCCCACGTCGACCTGGCACACGCGCAGGCGGTCGGCGTTGGGGTGTTGCACGGCTTCCTTGATCTCGCCCACCACCACCTTGCTGAAAGGCGGCGCCAGGGGACGCAGGTCCTCGACCTCGAGGCCGCCCATGGTGAGGGTCTCGGCGATCTGTTGCGTGGTCAGCGGCGGGTTGCAGAACGCGCGCAGCCAGGACTCGGGAAATTGCATGGCTTACCGGAATTGCTTCAGGAAACGGACATCGCCGTCGAAGAACAAACGCAGGTCGCTGACGCCGTAGCGCAGCATGGTCAGGCGGTCGGGGCCCATGCCGAAGGCGAAGCCGATGTGGCGCTCGGGGTCCAGGCCCATGTTGCGCACCACCGTCGGATGCACCTGGCCGGAGCCGGCGACCTCGAGCCAGCGGCCGGCCAGCGGCCCGCTCTGGAACTGGATGTCGATCTCGGCGCTGGGCTCGGTGAAGGGGAAGAAGCTGGGGCGGAAGCGCAGCGCCAGGTCGTCGCTTTCGAAGAAGGTGCGGCAGAAGTCGGTGAAGACGACCTTCAGGTCCTTGAAGCTGACGTTCTCGCCCAGCCACAGGCCTTCGCACTGGTGGAACATGGGCGAGTGGGTGGCGTCGCTGTCCACCCGGTAGGTGCGGCCCGGGGCGATCACGCGGATCTCCGGCAGCGGCTCGCCGCGCCTGGCGGCGTCGGCATAGCGCTTGATGTGCTGGTGGGCATACCGCACCTGCATCGGGCTGGTGTGCGGCCGCAGGTTGTAGGGGATGCCGTCGTCGCCGTCGATGTCCACGTAGAACGTGTCCTGCATCGAGCGCGCCGGGTGGTTGGGCGGGTTGTTCAGCGAGGTGAAGCTGTGCCAGTCGCTCTCGACCTCGGGGCCGTCGGCCACGTCGAAGCCCATGCTGGCGAAGATCGCCTCGATGCGCTCCAGGGTGAGCGACACGGGATGCAGTCCGCCCGGTTCGCGCAAGCGGCCCGGCAGCGAGACGTCCAGCGCCTCGGCCTTCAGCTGCGCCTCGAGTTCGGCGTCGGCCAGCGCCTGGCGGCGTTCGTTCAACGCCGACTCGATGGCCTGCTTCGCCTGGTTGATCGCGGCGCCGCGCGCCTTTTTCTCGTCGACGGAAAGCGCGGCCAGGCCCTTCATCAGCTCGGTGATGCGGCCGGACTTGCCGACGTACTGCGCCTTGGCGTTCTCGAGCTCCGCGGGGGTCTGCGCCTGGGCGAAGCCCGCGCGTGCGGCGGCGACGATCGAATCGAGTTCAGTGCTCATGGGAAATGAAAAAGGGGCCAGTGCCCTTGCAAGCCCTGGCCCCTGGAGATTGCCTTGTCGACAAGGAGCGCCGCGCGAACGGCGCCCCCGTGAATCAAGCAGCCAGCTTGGCCTTGACTTGCTCCACGATGCCGGCAAAAGCCGCGGGGTCGTGATAGGCGATATCGGCCAGGACCTTGCGGTCGATGTCGATGCCGGCCTTGCGGATCCCGTTGGCGAACTGGCTGTAGGTCAGTCCGTTGGCGCGGGCCGCGGCGTTGATACGCGCGATCCACAGCTGGCGGAAGACCCGCTTCTTGGCACGGCGGTCGCGGTAGGCATACTGCCCCGCCTTCATCACCGCCTCTTTGGCGATGCGGAAGACGTTGCCGCGGCGGCCGCGGAAGCCCTTGGCGAGGGCGAGGACCTTCTTGTGACGGGCGCGAGCCGTTACACCACGTTTGACGCGAGGCATGTGTGTTCTCCTTCTTCGTCTACGGGTTACAGGCCGGCGAACGGCAGCATCTGCGCCATGTGACCCATGTTGGTCTCATGCACAGTCACCGGGCCGCGCAGGTGGCGCTTGTTCTTGGTGGACTTCTTGGTCAGGATGTGACGCTTGAAGGCCTGGCCGCGCTTGACCGTCCCGCCGGGACGCACGCGGAAGCGCTTCTTGGCTCCGCTCTTGGTCTTCATCTTGGGCATGTACATGCTCCTTCTCTTGTTGTGCTCGCGAGGCGTCACGGAAAAGACCGTGCCTTGATGGCCCCGAGCCACTTGTGGAAGCCGGCAAAGGCTTCCTCTTCACCGCCACCGCGGCGACCAACCGTGATGGCTTTGAAACTGTCTTAAGCCGTGGTCGCCGGAGCGCCCGCGGTTTCCGTCGGCTTGGCAACCGACTTCTTCTTGCCAGGCGCGATCATCATGATCATCTGCCGGCCTTCGAGCTTCGGGAACTGCTCGACGATGATGGTGTCGCCGAGGTCGTCCCGGATGCGCTGCAGCAGCGCCATGCCGATTTCCTGGTGCGTGATCTCGCGGCCGCGGAAGCGCAGCGTGATCTTGCACTTGTCGCCTTCCTCCAGGAAGCGGCGGATGTTGCGCAACTTGATGTTGTAGTCGCCGTCATCCGTGCCCGGGCGGAATTTGATCTCCTTGACCTCGATGACCTTCTGCTTCGACTTCGCCTCGGCCGCCTTCTTCTGTTCCTGGTACTTGAACTTGCCGTAGTCCATCAGCCGGCACACCGGCGGATTGGCCGTGGCGGCGATTTCAACCAGGTCCACGTCGAGTTCACCCGCCATCCGCAGGGCTTCCTGCAGGCTGACGATGCCCAGCGGCTCGTTGTTGGGTCCGCTCAGGCGGACTTCGGGGGCCATGATCTCCCGGTTCAGGCGGTGCTTGCGCTCCTCGCGGTGGCGGCGGTCGCGAAATTCAGTAGCGATGGTCTTCGATCCTCAATCCAGTATTAACTACATTTTCTGTAGCATCACCGCCAGAGTACGGGCCGCTGGCGGGACTTCCCGTCGGAAATCACTGCCGGCTCGCGATGTCCTGGGCGATCCGTTCGGAGAACGCCTGGAGGGACATCACACCGAGGTCCTTGTTGCCCCGGGCGCGCACTGCGACGGCACCAGCCGCCTTCTCCTTGTCGCCAACGACGAGGAGGTAGGGCGGCTTTTGCATCGAATGCTCCCGTATTTTATACGTGATCTTCTCGTTGCGCAGGTCGACCTCCACCCTAAGCCCTTGATTCCTCAGTGTTTTGGCCACTTCCTCCGCATAGTCGGCCTGCGCACCCGTGATGTTGAGGACCACGGCCTGCACCGGCGCCAGCCAGGCGGGCAGCGCGCCACTGTGCTGCTCCAGCAGGATGCCGATGAAGCGCTCGAGGCTGCCGACGATGGCCCGGTGCAGCATGACGGGGCGGTGGCGGGCGCCATCCTCGCCGACGTACTCGGCGTCCAGCCGCTCGGGCATGGAGAAGTCCACCTGCATGGTGCCGCATTGCCACTGGCGGCCGATCGCGTCCTTCAGCGTGTACTCGATCTTGGGGCCGTAGAAGGCGCCGTCGCCGGGGGCGATCTCGAATTCGCAGCCGGAGGCCCGCAGGCTCTCGATCAGGGCGTGCTCCGCCTTGTCCCAGCTTTCGTCCGAACCGATGCGCTTCTCGGGACGCGTCGCCACCTTGTAGATGATGTCGGTGAAGCCGAAATCCTTGTAGACCTTCTGCAACAGGGCCGTGTAGGCCGTGCATTCCGGCAGGATGTGGTCTTCCGTGCAGAAGATGTGGCCGTCGTCCTGGGTGAAGCCGCGCACCCGCATGATGCCGTGCAGTCCGCCCGTGGGCTCGTTGCGGTGGCACTGGCCGAACTCGCCGTAGCGCAGCGGCAGGTCGCGGTAGCTCTTCACGCCCTGCTTGAAGATCAGGATGTGGCCGGGGCAGTTCATCGGCTTGAGCGCGTATTCGCGCTTTTCCGACTCCGTCGTGAACATGTTCTCGCGGTACTTGTCCCAGTGGCCCGTCTTCTCCCACAGCGTCTTGTCCAGAAGCTGCGGACCCTTGACCTCCAGGTAGCCGTTGTCGCGGTAGACAGCGCGCATGTACTGCTCCACCACCTGCCAGATGGCCCAGCCGCGCGGATGCCAGAACACGACGCCGGGCGCGTGGTCGTCGATGTGGAACAGGTCGAGCTCGCGGCCGAGGCGACGGTGGTCGCGCTTCTCGGCCTCCTCCAGCATGGTCAGATACTGCTGCAGCTCTTCCTTGGTCGCCCAGGCCGTGCCATAGACGCGCTGCAGCATCTCGTTGCGGTGGTCGCCGCGCCAGTAGGCGCCGGCCACCTTCATCAGCTTGAAATACCTCAGCTTGCCCGTGCTGGGCACGTGCGGCCCGCGGCACAGGTCCTCGAAGCCGCCCTCGGCGTACAGCGAGACGTCCTCGCCGGCCGGGATGCTGCCGATGATCTCGGCCTTGTAGTTTTCGCCCAGGGCGCGGAAATGCGCCACCGCCTCGTCGCGCGGCAGCACCCGGCGCGTCACCGGCTCGTCCTTGGCGGCCAGTTCAGCCATGCGCTTCTCGATGGCGGCCAGGTCCTCGGGCGTGAAGGGTCGCTTGTAGGCGAAGTCGTAGTAGAAGCCGTTCTCGATCACCGGGCCGATGGTGACCTGGGCGTCGGGGAACAGCTCCTTGACCGCGTAGGCCAGCAGGTGCGCGGTCGAGTGGCGGATCACGTCCAGGCCCTCCGGGTCCTTGGCCGTGACGATGGCCACCTGGGCGTCCTGGGGGATGGTGTACGTGGTGTCGACGACCTTGCCGTCGACCTTGCCGGCCAGGGCGGCCTTGGCCAGGCCGGGGCCGATGGAAGCGGCAACCTCGGCCACCGTGACCGGGCCGGGGAACTGGCGTTGGGAACCGTCGGGAAGCGTGATGGCAATCATGGTGGGAAGCGTCCTGGGGGCAACAAAAAAGCGCGGGGGAAGCCGCGCTTTTCGTTGGGATGAGGCAACTGGGTGCACGCGACAACGCGCCCGCTAGCGGGCCGGGAATCCTTCCGGGGTAGTTCGCGGTGTCATAACCGGGTTGCCTTTCTCGCTCTTGCTGTCGCTCTTGCAGCTGGGACCAGCCCCCATTCTACCCCTGCGCGACCGATCCCGTGCCCGCGCAGCGCGGGCATTCGGTGATCACGGTCTGCTTCTCCACCTCGAAGTGCTCGTTGATGTTCTCGCTGTCGAACTGCAGCTGGCCGGTGCCGGCACAGTCCGGACAAGGCATGCGATGGATGTCACGCAGGTTGAAGATCCCGGTCTTGTCCTCGGTCGATCCGCTCATCACGTCCCCCCTACGAGTGGTTCAGCGCGACTGTAAAGCGGAATGGCGCGCGAGTCACGCGCGCCGGACGCGGCCTGGGTGCGCCTGCAACGCCTGGCGCGGGCGGCACAGAGGCGGCACGGCGTGCGAAGCCGCCGGGCCGCCGCTGGTGCGCCGCAGCGCGGACGCAAGCCAGCGGGGTCGGCGACCGCCGGCCGCCGCGGTTTCAAGCCGCCTTCGGGTGGGCGTCGAAGAACTGCTCGTCCTCGGTCGACCCCTTGAGGGCGGCGGTCGAGGCGTTGGCCTCGATGGTGGTGGTCACCGCGTCGAAGTAGCCCGTGCCGACCTCGCGCTGGTGTTTCACGGCGGTGAAGCCCTTCTCCGCGGCGGCGAACTCCTTCTGCTGCAACTCCACGAAGGCGCTCATGTTGTTGCGCGCGTAGCCGTAGGCCAGGTCGAACATCGCGTAGTTGAGGCTGTGGAAGCCGGCCAGCGTGATGAACTGGAACTTGTAGCCCATGGCGCCCAGCTCCTTCTGGAAGCGGGCGATGGTGGCGTCGTCGAGGTTCTTCTTCCAGTTGAAGGACGGCGAGCAGTTGTAGGCCAGCAGCTTGCCCGGGAACTTCGCGTGGATGGCGTCCGCGAAGTCGCGGGCGAACTTCAGGTCCGGCGTGCCGGTCTCGCACCAGATCAGGTCGGCGTACTCGGCATAGGCCAGGCCGCGGCTGACCGCCTGGTCGAAGCCCTTGCGGGTGCGGTAGAAGCCCTCCACCGTGCGCTCGCCGGTGCAGAAGGGCTGGTCGATCGGGTCGACGTCGCTGGTCACCAGGTCGGCGGCCTCCGCATCGGTGCGGGCCAGCAGGATGGTCGGCACGCCCATCACGTCGGCGGCCAGCCGCGCGGCCACCAGCTTGGCCACCGCCTCGCGGGTGGGCACCAGCACCTTGCCGCCCATGTGGCCGCACTTCTTCACCGAGGCCAGCTGGTCCTCGAAGTGCACGCCGGCGGCGCCCGCGTCGATCATGGCCTTCATCAGCTCGAAGGCGTTGAGCACGCCGCCGAAGCCGGCCTCGGCGTCGGCCACGATGGGCGCGAAGTAGTCGATGTAGCCGTCGTCGCCCGGCCCCTTGCCCTCGCTCCACTGGATCTGGTCGGCGCGCGCGAAGGTGTTGTTGATCTTCTTGACCACCTTGGGCACCGAATCCACCGCATAGAGCGACTGGTCGGGATACATCTCGCCGTTGCTGTTGGCGTCGCCGGCCACCTGCCAGCCCGACAGGTAGATGGCCTTGAGGCCGGCCTTGACCTGCTGCATGGCCTGGTTGCCGGTGAGCGCACCCAGCGTGTTGACGAAGGGCTCGGTGTTGATCAGCGTCCACAGCTTCTCGGCACCGCGGCGCGCCATGGTGTGCTCGATGGCCAGCGAGCCGCGCAGGCGCACCACGTCGGCGGCGCTGTAGCCGCGCTTGATGCCCTTCCAGCGGGGGTTCTCCGCCCAGTCCTTCTCCAGTTGGGCGATCTGCTCTTCGCGCGTCAGGTGGGTCCAGTTGCTCATGTTCACTCCAGTGGTTGATCGGAACCGGTGGCGTTCGCCGTGGAATGAACTTTAGGTCTTGTAGAAGACTTCGCGCGCTCTTGTGTCTTATACAAGACAGAAAATTAAATCATTTCAAATCAACGACTTGAATATTTCTTTTCGCAATGCGGCAGGCACTTTCTTGTATCGAGAAAAAATGCGGCGACGCAGCATCGCGCCGTTTCGCGATGCGAAAGCAAAATCACCCGCTGTGAAAAAGAATCCAGTCGCCGTGGCCGATCGGCTCGCGGCCGATCACCCGCGACGGATTGATCTCGTAGACCAGGCACTCCACGGTGCCGCCTTCGGTGGCAACCGCGACTTCGCGCTTGAAGTACTCGCTGTCGGGGCCTGGCTCGACGCACTCGATGCCATCGAGCACCGCCTCCAGCGCCGGCGTGATGCGGTAGATCTCGCCGACCACGGTGACGGCCTGCTCGCCGCCCAGCGCGAGGCCGGGATACCAGTCGAACTGGTACAGCACGCCGCGCACCTCGCCCATGCCGACGTAGTCCGGCGCGGGATGCAGGCGGTTGATGTCGTTGCGGCCGCCGCGGCGCAGCGTGCCGTAGACGAAGACATGGCGTAGTGGGGTTTGAGGCATGATGCGGCGGCATTCTCCGGCCCGCATTGTCGATGAGCTCTGCCCCGAGCCGCCCGCTCGCCTTCGCCTGCCTCGCCCTCAGCATGACGCTGGTGGGCAGCTACGTGGCGCTGTCCAAGCCGCTGGCCGCCGCCATCCCGGTGTTCCTGCTCGCCTGGCTGCGCTTCGGCATCGGCGCCCTGGCCATGCTGCACTGGCTGCGCAAGCCGCCGCACGAGGCACCGCTGTCGCCGCGCACCCGCCGGCTGCTGTTCCTCGAGTCCTTCCTGGGCAACTTCCTGTTCTCCATCTGCATGCTGTTCGGGGTCAGCCTGACCAGCGCGGTCTCGGCCGGCGTCATCATGGCGGCCATCCCCGCCGTGGTGGCCCTGCTCAGCTGGGCCTTCCTGCGCGAGCCCATCGCCGGGCGCACCTGGGTGGCCATTGCCTGCGCGGCCACCGGCATCGCGCTGCTGGGACTGGCCCGCCCCCCCACGCAAGCCGCCGGCACGCCGCCACTCGCCTGGCTGGGCAACCTGCTGGTGTTCGCCGCCGTGGTCTGCGAGGCAGCCTACGCCGTCATCGGCAAGACGCTCACCGGCGTGCTGGGGCCCAAGCGGATCTCCTCGCTGATCAACCTGTGGGGGTTCGTGCTGGTGACGCCCCTGGGCCTGTGGCAGGCGCTGCGCTTCGACTTTGGCAGCGTGGCGGGCGCGACGTGGGTGCTGCTGCTGTTCTACGCATTGGCAGCCAGTGTCTGGACCGTCTGGCTGTGGATGACCGGGTTGAAGGCCGTGCCGGCGGCGCAGGCCGGGGTGTTCACGGTGATGCTGCCGGTGGCGGCGGCCGTGGTGGGCGTGGTGTTCCTGGGCGAGCGCGTCACCGGGCTGCAAGTGCTGGCCTTCGTGGCGGCGCTCGCGGGCGTGCTGCTGGCGACGCTGCCGCCGCGGCGGGCGGCGGCGGGGTTGACCCAACCGCTGCGGTGACTTCCCCGGCGGCTCCATGGTGCGCGCGCTGCGCACGCACGGCCTGGGAAGACCGCCTGCCTACCGCCCCGTTACCTTGCGGATGGCCGGCTTGATGTTCTCGCGGCGCGCCGGCAGCACGGTGGCGTGCTCGCGCGGGATGTTCAGCACGATGGAGGTCGAGGTCTCCGCCAGCAGGCAGAACCGGGTCACCACGGCGTCCAGGTGCTCGACGTCGATCACCGCGATCTCCAGGAACCAGCTGTCCTCGCCGGTCACGTTGAAGGCGTTCACGACCTCGGGCGTCTGCTCGATCAGCTTCACCACGCGCGCGTACTCCGCGCGGCCCACCCGCACCATGGCGCGGATGCCGTAGCCCAGGCGCTGGTAGTCCACCACGGCGCGGTAGCCCTTGATGAAACCGGCCATCTCCAGCTTGCGCACCCGCTCGGTCACCGCCGGCTGCGACAGGTGGACCTGACGCCCCAGCTCCGCCATGCTGATGCGCGCATCGCGCTGCAGTTCGGCCAGGATCCGGGTGTCATAGGCGTCGAGTTCAGGAACTTCGGTCGGCATGGGTTTCAACCTTCATTTTCAAGGCCGCGAGGCCAGCAGGACCTTGGATCATCCATGGAACGAGGCAGGGCGGCAACCTACGATTGCCGCATGCCCACCGCCGCCCTGCCCCGCCGCACCGCCGCCGCACCGCTGCTGCTGCCCGCCCTGCTCGCCTGCTACCTCGTCTGGGGATCGACCTACCTGGCGATCCGCTTCGCGCTGGAGAGCTTTCCGCCCTTTTTCCAGATGGGTACCCGCTTCCTGGCCGCGGGCGCGCTGCTGATGGCCTGGATGCTGTGGCAGGCCCGCCGCGGCCGCGCCCGCCTGCCGCAATGGCGCGAATGGCGCAACGCGCTGGTGGTCGGCACCCTGATGCTGGGCGGCGGCATGGGCCTGGTGGCGCAGGCCGGACAGCACGTCGGCTCCGGCCTGGTCGCCGCCTGCATCGCCGTGGTGCCCATGCTGGTGTGCGCCTGGGGCCTGGTGTTCGGCCAGCGCGCGAGCCGGCTGGAACTGGCGGGCCTGGTGGTGGGGCTGGCGGGCGTGCTGCTGCTGGTGCAAGGGGCCAGCTTCGCCGCGTCGCCGGCGGCGGTGGCGAGCCTCGCGGCAGCCACGCTGGCCTGGTCGCTGGGTTCGGTGCTGTCGACGACGCGGCTGCCGCTGGCGCCCGGCGCAGCCGGGTTCGCCAGCGAAATGTTGTGCGGCGGCGCGGTGTTGATGCTGCTTTCTCTCGCGATGGGTGAGCAGTTCACCGCGCCGCCGCAGGCCCGCGCGCTCGCCGCCTGGGCCTACCTCGTCGTGTTCGGCTCGCTGCTCGCGTTCAGCGCCTACCTGTACCTGCTGGCGCATGCGAGCCCCGCGCTGGCCACCAGCTACGCCTTCGTGAACCCCGTGATCGCCCTCGCGCTGGGGGTGTCCGTCGGCGCCGAAACCGTGTCCTCGCACGAGTGGCTCGCCTGTGGCGTGGTCCTGCTCGGCGTCATCCTGATCTTCAGAGGGAAAAGCACTGCGCGCGCCAGATGAAAAAGCAACATTTCCCAGCGAAAAACCGCCCGTTTCCCTTGGACGGGGGGTTTTTCTCCATTAGCATCCGCAGTGCCAGTGCGAGGGTAGTTTTCCACTGGTAGGTTCATCAACTTCTAGAAGGAAATCAGATCATGGCAACTGCAAAGAAAGCGGCGAAGAAGGCGCCGGCGAAGAAGGCGGCTCCGGCCAAGAAAGCCGTGGCGAAGAAGGCCGCCCCGGCAAAGAAGGCAGCCCCCGCGAAGAAGGCGGCTCCGGCCAAGAAGGCCGTGGCGAAGAAGGCCGCCCCGGCGAAGAAGGCGGCGCCCGCGAAGAAGGCCGCCCCGGCGAAGAAGGCAGCACCCGCGAAGAAGGCCCCGGCGGCCAAGAAGCGCACGCCCAACGCGGCGTTCATGAAGCCCCTGACGCCCGACGCCGCCCTGGCCGCCGTGGTCGGCTCGGCTCCGCTGCCCCGCACGGAGATCGTCAGCAAGCTGTGGGCCTACATCAAGAAGAACAAGCTGCAGGACCAGCAGAACAAGCGCATGGTCAACGCCGACGACAAGCTCAAAGGCCTGTTCGGCAAGAGCCAGGTGTCGATGTTCGAGATGGCCGGCCTCATCGGCAAGCACGTCAAGTAAGCTTCGCACGCTTGCACCAAGGGCCGGCTCGCACCGGCCCTTTTTCATTTCCGAAAGGCGCACCCGTGGAAGAGTTCGAGCATCGCGCACGCGCCGCCGCACCGGCGGGCATCGACCAGTGGACCGTGCGCCTGGTCACCGAGACGGCGGAACAGCTGGTGGTGCGACGCGGTGTGGCCGAGGCGCCCTGGCGCCAGCGCGAGGCCGGCGCCATGGTGTCGGTGGCCGCCGGGCG
>JAEZKX010000101.1 GCA_023436025.1 Pseudomonadota bacterium
GCCCTGGCCCGCGCCATGGGCGCGGCGGCGATCGCCCTGGCCGCGACAGCGGCCGCCGCGCAGACCGTGGCGCTGCAGGGGATGCTGGGCGGACGCGCCCTGCTGATCGTCGACGGCGATGCACCGCGCACGGTGGCGCCCGGCGAGTCGCACAAGGGGGTCAAGGTCCTCTCCACCCTCGGCGACCAGGCGGTGGTCGAGATCGGCGGGCGGCGCCACACCATGCGCGTGGGCGACGCCCCGGCCAGCGTGGGCGCAAGCGGCCCCGCGCGCGGCAACACGATCGTGCTCACCGCCGGCAGCCGCGGCCACTTCATGGCCCCCGGCGCCATCAACGGCCGCGCCGTGCAATTCCTGGTGGACACCGGCGCCAGCGGCGTCGGCATGGGCATCGCCGACGCCGAGCGCATCGGCCTGGCCTACCGCCAGGGCACGCCGGTGCGCATCAACACGGCCAACGGCCAGGTGGACGGCTGGATCGTCCGCCTCGACTCGGTGCGCATCGGCGACGTCGAAGTGCACGGCGTCGAGGCCTCGGTGGCACCCCGCACCATGCCCTACATCCTGCTGGGCAACAGCTTCCTCACGCGCTTCCAGATGCGGCGCGAGAACGACGTGCTGACCCTCGAGCGTCGCTATTGAAGAAAGAGACATTGCCAGATACCCGGTTTCCCGATCCCGAATCCACCCTCGGCGGGGTCAAGGACTCCCAGTCCGCCCTGGGCCCGTTCCGCGTCAAGGTGTTCCGCATGCTGTGGTTCACCTGGATGGCCGCGAACACCACCATGTGGATGAACGACGTCGCGTCGGCCTGGCTCATGACCAGCATCGCGCCGTCGCCGCTGTGGGTGGCGCTGGTGCAGAGCGCCTCCACCCTGCCGGTGTTCCTGCTGGGGCTGCCCAGCGGCGCCCTGGCCGACACCCTGGACCGCAAGCGCTATTTCATGGCCACCCAGTTCTGGGTGGCCGCCGTGGCCATCATCCTGTGCGTGGTGGTGATGATGGGCGGCATGACGCCGCCGCTGCTGCTGGCCCTGACCTTTGCCAACGGCGTCGGGCTGGCGATGCGCTGGCCGGTGTTCGCCGCCATCATCCCCGAGGTGGTGTCGCGCCCGCTGCTGCCGCAGGCGCTGGCCCTGAACGGCATCGCGATGAACGCCTCGCGCATCGTCGGGCCGCTGGTGGCGGGCGCGCTGATCGCCGGCTTCGGCGCGGAGTACGTGTTCATCCTTAACGCGGCGCTGTCCATCTTCGCGGGCCTGACCATCATGCGCTGGCGCCGCGTGCACCAGGAAAGCCCGCTGGGGCGCGAGCCGCTGACGCGCGCCATGCGCGTGGGCGTGCAGTACGTGCTGCAGTCGCGGCGCATGCTGGGCCTGCTGCTGCGCATCTCGGTGTTCTTCCTGCACTCCACCGCGCTGATGGCGCTGCTGCCCCTGGTGGCGCGCGCGCTGCCGGGCGGGCAGGCGGGCACCTTCACCGTGCTGCTGGCGGCCATGGGCGCGGGCGCCATCGTCGGCTCGCTGACCATGCCGCGCATCCGCAATGCGCTGCCGCTGCAAAAGCGGGTGCTGGTGGGCACCGCCGTGCAGTCCGGCGCCACGCTGGTGGTGGCCTTCGCACCCAATATCTACGTGGCCATCCCGGCGATGGCCTTCGCCGGCCTGTCCTGGATCACGGTCGCCAACTCGCTGACGGTGGCGGCGCAGATGGCGCTGCCGGACTGGGTGCGCGCCCGCGGCATGGCCATCTACCAGATGGCGCTGATGGGCAGCACCGCGGCCGGCGCGGCGCTGTGGGGCTGGGTCGCCACCTCCACCACCATCCACCAGGCGCTGGCGATGTCGACCGTGACCGGCGTGGCGCTGATGGCGCTGGTGCAGCGCCTGATGCCCGACCACGGCACCGAGGAAGACCTCACGCCTTCACGGATGGTGGCCGTGCCGCAGCTGCAGGCGCCGCCGCGGCCCGGGCGCATCCTGGTGCGCATCGAGTACTTCATCGATCCCCAGCGCACCGAGGAATTCATGGCGGTGATGCAGGAAAGCCGCCGCAGCCGACTGCGCCAGGGCGTGCTGGAGTGGCAGCTGCTGCATGACCTGTACGACCCGGCGCGCTTCGTCGAGCAGATCACCGACGCCTCCTGGACCGAACACCTGCGCCGCTTCGACCGCATGAGCGCCGCCGACATCCAGCTGCGCGATCGCCGCCTGGCCCTGCACGTGGGCGAGAGCCCGCCGGTGGTGACGCGCTACCTGGTCGAACAGGAATAGGCCAGCCGGCGAGGGGTGCGCGCCAGCGGGCGCACCGGCCGGTGCGGAGGCCTTCGCTGCGTCCCCCCACCTGCCGGTCGACCGCCTGCCGGTCAGTCGCGCTGCGTGCGCTCGTAGTCCTCCACCAGCCGCTCCCAGATGGCTTCCAGCTCGTAGCTGACCGAGCGGGCCAGGCCGTCGAGGTCGGGAAACAGGGTGGCGTAGGTGACGTTCATGCGGTAGAGCGCGCGCATGGCGGTGGCGCGCATCTCCAGCGGCAGGACGAACTTGGTCAGCAGGGTGTCGGAGCCGCCGTAGTGGTCGAGGATGGCGTCCAGCGGCTTGTCCAGAACGCCCGGCACCACGAACAGTCCCGACTGCGCGACCAGCCGGCTGTCCATCTCCGACGGTTCGCCGTACCAGATCAGGGGCAGCCGGTTGCCGGCGAAATAGCGCTCGAAATTGCCGGGCACCCGCGGGTCGATCCGGGTGCGCGTCAGGCTCGCATCGAAGACCGGCGCCGCATGCCACAACGCCGGCGTGTTGAGGGCGAACACCGCCACGTCCTTGTCGGCGTTCTCCAGCGCGAAGAAGGCGGCGACGAAGGGCGACTTGGTGAAATCGAGCAGGCGGGTGGAGGCGCCGTGGTGCTGCATCAGCGCCAGGCAGCGCAACTCGTCGTCGAGCGCCGTGCGGTCGGCCAGGTGGATGTGGGCCTTGCGCTTGAACACGCGCATGGCGCGCGCCTCGCGCAGGGGCCACAGCCGCGGGTCGGGGCTGAACAGCTGAAGCCGGCGGGTGAGCGAGGGCACCAGCGGCCAGGCCGCCGAGACCTGGCCGCGAAAGGCCCATCCCTCCAGGGCCTCGGTCTGCTCGACGAAGTCGCGCCAGTGCGCGAGGCGGATGACTTTCACCCGGCGATCGTACCGCCGGACGCGCTCAGGCGCGCGGCGCCTTCTTCGCCCCCAGCCGCGACTCGGTGCCGTTGACCAGCCGCTTGAGGTTCTCCCGGTGGCGCCACCACAGCAGGCCGGCCATCACGGCCAGGGCCAGGGCGATCGGCTTCTCGGCGTACCAGGCGATGCGGTCGCCCAGCAGGTAGTAGACCGGGGCGAAGACCGCCGCCACCAGCGAGGCCAGCGACGAATAGCGGAAGAAGAAGGCGATGATGAGCCAGGTGAGGCAGGTGGCCAGCCCCAGGCCCCAGTGGATGCCGAGCACCACGCCGAGGAAGGTGGCCACGCCCTTGCCGCCCTGGAAGCGGAAGAACACCGGATAGAGGTGGCCAAGGAAGGCGCCCAGGCCCACCAGTGCGATGGTGCCGTCGCCCAGGCCGAAGCGCTCGCCATAGGCCTTGACCAGCAGCACCGGCACCAGGCCCTTGAGCGCGTCGAGCAGCAGGGTGACGGCGGCGGCCGCCTTGCTGCCGGAACGCAGCACGTTGGTCGCGCCCGGGTTCCCGCTGCCGAAGGTGCGCGGGTCGGCCAGGCCCATCACGCGGCTGACGATGACGGCGAAGGCCAGGGATCCGACCAGGTAGGCCGCCAGGCCGGCGAGCAGGGGGTAGAGGTTTTGCACGGCGCAGATTCTGCCAGCGCGGCGGCAGACCCGATCGGGCGGGCGGCGCCACCAGCCGCCACCAGCCGCCACCAGCCGCTACCAGCCGCTACCAGCCGCTGCCAGCCGCTGCCAGCCGCCACACCAGGCGCCGCCAGCGCCAGCGCCAGCGCGATGG
>JAEZKX010000194.1 GCA_023436025.1 Pseudomonadota bacterium
CCCGTGACCGCGGCGCCGATGACGAGGTCGGCGCCCGCCTGCAGGCGCAGGTTGCCGCCGGCGGTAACGCCGGACGCCACGGTGAGGTCGCCCGTACGCGCCGTGACGACGGCGATGCCGGCGTCGATGCCGGCCAGGCTGCCCGGCGCCACGGTGGTGGTGGCACCGGCGGCGTCCACGCGCTGCACCTGCACCTCGACCGCGCCGATGGTGAGCGCGTTGGTGTCGGCCAGGAACAGGTTGCCGGTGTCGGCCGCCAGCGTGGTGACGGCGGTCTCGAGGTGGTTGGCACCGGCGCCGACGGCGCCGCTGGTGGCCAGCAACAGGCCGCTGGCCACGATGTCGACCTCGGTCTCGCCGCCGACCGCGTCGCCGTCGATCACCGCGGCGGCGGCGATGCGGACCGAGCCGGTGCCGGCGTCGAGCAGTTCCAGCGTGGCGTCGCCGCCGGCCTGCAGGGCGATGGCACCGTTGCTGGTGGTGACCGCCCGTCCCTGCGCCTGCGTGATGTGGCGGCCGGCGACCAGGTCGGCCGTGCGTCCGGCCGCGGTGGCCTGCACCGTGCCGTTGAGGAGCATGTCCTGCGCCGCGGCCAGGCTGATGTGGCCGCCGGTGGAGGTGACGTTGCCGTTGATCTGCAGGTTGGCGCCGGCGCCGGCGGCCTGCAGCAGCAGGTTGCCCGAGGCGATCACGTTGCCGTTGAGGGCCTGCGTCGAAAGCGTGCCGGCCAGCGTGCGCAGCACCACGGTGCTGCCGTTGACGTTGCTGGCGTTGAGGGCGGCGATGGCCGCCGCCGTGCCGTCGGCCGCCACGCGGTTGACCTGCACCGTCACGGCGGTGATGTCGAGCGCATCGGTCTCGGTGATGAAGATGGCGCCGCCGGTGGCGTCGGCCGCGAGCGTGGCCACCGTGGTCTCGAGCGCGTTGGCGGCGCTGCCGATGCCGCCCGCCGTGGCGCGCAGGCGCAGCCCCGCGGCCAGGATGTCGGCCCCGGTGTCGCCGTCGGCGTCGCCATCGACGATGGCCGTGCCGCTGATGCTGGCGTCGCCGCCGTTGGTGTTGACCGTCGCGATGGTGACGATGCCGCCCGCGGCGATGGCGATGTCGCCATTGCTGGCCGAGAGCACGGCCCCAGCCGACTGGGTGAAGGCCCCGCCAGCCACGATGTCGATGCTGCGCCCCGCCGCCGTGTTGCTGACGTTGGCGTTCTGCAGCAGGTGGCGGCCGGCCGCCAGGCTGATGTCGCCACCGCTGGTGGTGACGGTGCTGCCCAGCGTCACGTCGGAGCTGGCGCCGCCTGCGGCCAGCAGGACATTGCCGCTGGCCGTCACGGCGCCGCCGGCCGCGCTGGTGAGCGCACCGGCTTGGGTGCGCACCGAAACGTTGGTGCCGCTGACGCCGGACTGCGACAGCGGCGCCGTCGCACTGGTGCTGCCACTGGCCTGCACCCGGTTCACGCTGAAGCCACTGACGGCGCCCAGCACCAGGGCATCGGATTCCAGCAGGTAGACCCCCGCGCCGGCGTTGGCCGACAGCGTGCCGACGCGGGTCTCCAGCGCGTTGCCAGCGGTGCCGATGCCGCCGCCGGCCGAGGCGATCAGCGCGCCGGCGACGACGTCGACTTCCGGCTCGCCCGTCTGGTCACCGTCGAAGATGTTGGAGAGCGCGCGCAGCCGCACCGTACCCGATCCGGCATCGACGCGTTCGATGGTCAGCGAGCCGCCTGCGGCCTCGAGCTGGATGTTGGCATTGTTGGCGACGACCGCGCTGCCCTCCTGCGCGTCGATGCGGGCCGCGGCGTGGACGTCGATGGTCGCGCCGGCGCCCGTCGCCGTGAGGCTGGAGCGCAGCGTCACCTCGCCGCCGGACAGCAGGCTCATCGCGCCGGCCGAGGTCACGGCCGCGCCGACCACCAGGTTGCCGGCGCCACCGGTCTGCAGCAGCAGGTTGCCCGTGGCGCCGACCGTTCCGGCGCCCTGGGTGGTGATGGCGCCGGCGACCGTGCGCAGCACGACGTCCGCGCCGGTGATGCCGGACAGCGCGGTGGTGACACCCGCGGTCGTGGTGCCATCGAGCTGGACCTGCGCCACGGTGAACACCGCCCCGGTGCCGATGGTGACGGCGCTGGCTTCGCCGACGTACACGCCCTGCGTGCTGTGCAGGCCGAGGCGGTCGACGCTGGTTTCGATCTCGGCGCCGGCCGCGCCGATGCCGTCGCGGCCGGACAGCTGCGCCTCGCCGGCGACGATGTCGAGGTCGGCGTCGGCCGCGCCATCGGCATCGACGATGGCGTCGGCGCCGACCACGATGCCTGCGGAGCCCGCGTGCAGAAGGGCGATGGTGGCGGTGCCCCCCGCCGTGACGGCGATGTTGCCGTCGCTGGTCGCGACCCTGGTGCCGGCGAACTGGCTCAGCGCGCCGCCGGCGTCGAGCTGGATGGTGGCCGCGTTCGCCGCCGTGGTGACATCCGCGCCCAGCGTCATGTTGCCGGCCGAGCGCACGGTCACGTGGCCGTGGCTGCTGCCGATGGCCGCGCCCGTCGAGGAAACCAGCACCGACGTCCCGGTGCCGCCGGCCTCCAGCAGCAGGTTGCCGCCGGCCTGCACGGCCGCATCGACGTAGGCCGCTCCGGCCAGCGTGCGGAACACCAGGTCTCCCCCGCTCACGAGGCCCGCCAACGCGTCATGGGTCGGTCCGTTGCCGTAGAGCGCGCCGTCGCGGCCCACGCGCCACGCCACCAGTGCGCCCAGGGCCTGGATCTCGGCCGCGTTGCTCTCGGTGAGGAAGAGCCCGCCGGCGCCTGCCGTGGCGGCCAGCTGGTTCTGCGCATCGATCTCGAGGTGGTCGGTGCCGGAGCCGATGGCGACGCCGGCCTTCAGGCGGATCGCGCCAGCGACGATGTCTTCCCCGGTTTCGCCCGCGTTGTCGAGGATGGAGCCGCCCGCCGTGACACTGACGCTGCTGCTGGCCACCAGCTTGCCGATCGTGACATCGCCGGAGGCGTGCACGCTGATCGGCGCACTGCCGGTCTGCTGCACGACCGCCCCATGGGCCATCGTGACGTCGCCACCGGCGGCCTCGATGTCGACGGGGGCGGCGGCCTGCATGCCGCCGGTGGCGCTGAAGGTGACGCCGGTGGCGCCGAGCACGCTGACACCGCCGGCCACATCGACCAGCGCCTCGACGTGCACCTTTCCGGCCATGGCCTCCAGCCGCACGTAGCCGCCGGTGCCGGTGAGGCCGGCACCGCCGGCGCCGGCGCGGATGGTGAGGTCGCCGGTCGCGGTGGTGAGGACCACGTTGGCGCCGGTGAGGTCTTCCTGCGCGGCGAGCGTGGTGGCCGCGTCGGTGCCGTCCGCGGCCACGCCGCGCACGTTCAGCTCCAGGCGGTCGATGGCGAGGCCGTCGGCCTCGGCCAGGAAGACATGGCCGGATGCGCGCGCGGTGAGCGTGCCGACCTGCAGACCCAGCGGTGCGGCGGACGTGCCGATCAGGCCGCCTGCGCGCAACTGCGCGGCGGCCGCCACGATGTCGGTGTCGCCGGCGGCGTCTCCGTCGAAGATGTTGCCGGCCGCCTCGACCCGGACGCCGCCCAGGCCGGCGTCCACCTCGGCCAGCGTGACGCCGGCGGCGGTGGACTGCAGCAGGATGTTGCCGCCGCTGGAGCGGATGCCGCTGTCGACGCTCTGCGTGAGCGGACCCTGCGCCACGATCTCGATGGTCCTGGCAGCCCCCTCGGCGGTGACATCTCCGACAACATCGGCGATGCCGGAGGAGCGCAGGCTGATGTGGCCGTTGGTTGCCAGGACCGGGCCGTTGATGGTCAGCGAGCCGCCGGACTGCGTGGACAGCAGCAGGTTGCCCGCCGCCGTCAGCGGGCCGTCGACTGCCAGCTGGCCTTGCGTGTCCAGGACGAGCGCGCCAGCGCTGAGGATGCCGTTGGCCGCGGCGTCCACCGGCGAGCCGTCGACCGCGCCGTTGCGGTCGATGCGCGGCGTCGTGGTCGCCGCCACCGCGCCCACCTTCAGCGGAGCGCTGCTGGCAAGGAACAGGCCGCCGGCGCCGGCCTGCGCGGCCAGGGTCGCGGCCTGGATGTCGAGGTGCTCGGCGCCGCTGCCGATCGCGCCGCCGGCCACCAGCCGCAGCGTCTCGGTCGCCACGATGTCCGTCGCGTCCTCGCCCGCGTGGTCGAGGATCGACCCGCCGGCCACCATGCTCACCACGGCGGCCTGGACCAGGCCGACGGTGATGTCGGTACCGGCGGCGATGCGGGCCACGGCATCGGCCTGCGACCCATGGACGCTCAGCGCCGCCGCCATCGTCACTGCGCCGGTGGCGGCGATGTCGATGCTGCGCTGGAAGTTGACCACCCCGCTGTCCAGGGCGACGTCGGCGGCCAGCAGGCTGGCCCGCTCGGCCGTTACCGCGCTGGCGACGGTCAGCAGGCCGCCGGCCTCCAGCAGGAGGTGGGTGGCGGCCGAGGTCGCGGTCGCCACGGTGAGGTCCTCCTCCGCCCGGACCACCGCCGCAGCGCCGGCGGAGAAGCCGCCGATGCTTGCGCTGCCCAGGTCGGAGGTGGTGCCCGCCGGATCGTCGAGGACGACCGCGATCGTGAACGGGCCGATGGTGCCCAGCGTGATGCTGCCGGCCGCGGCCAGGAACACCGAGCCCGGCGCCTGCGCGGACAGGGTCGCGGCGTCGACCTCCAGCATCGCGCCGGCGGCGCCGATGCTGCCGGTGCCGCCGATGCCGGCGTGCAGCCGGACCCCGGCGGCCACGACGTTGGTGGCGGGGGTACCAGCGTCGTCGGCCTGGGCGTCGGTGATGGCGCCGCCC
>JAEZKX010000196.1 GCA_023436025.1 Pseudomonadota bacterium
CTGCAGGCGCGCACCGGCGCGCCGGCCGCCGCCGGCCACCACCTGGTGGCGCGCGAGCTGCTGCCGGCGGCGCTGGAGGACGGCACCACCTTCGAGACCTTCGATGACGGCCCGCGCCAGCCATCCACGCCGCGCCGCTACGGCCTGCTGTCGTATGCCGACGGCGCGCTGGACGGCCGGCCCGACCTGGCCCGCACCGCCGAACCCTGGGGCTCCTGGCGCACGCCGGTGTGGATCGTCGGCCGCAAGGCGCGCGAATGGTTCGAGGCGGCACAGGTGCGCGGCTGGAAGTTCCAGCCGGTGCTGACCGCCGACAGCGCGCTGCACCGCGAGCACAGCCAGCGCTGGGGCGACCTGCTGGGGCGGCTGCGCGAGGCCGGCGCCACGGTGATCGCGTAGGCGCCAGGGCGGTCACGAGCGCCGGCCGGCCCGAGGGAGCCGCTGGCGTGTCGGTGCAACGGTTTCCCCGTCACCCATCCGGGGGGTGACAGCGGCCCCTTTGCGCCATGGCGCCCGTGGGCGCCCACGCGGCGGTGCTGGCGGACCAGGGCGTGCCGGGACTGGCGCAAACGCGGATGCGCTTGCAGTGCGGGGAATGACGGACAATCCGGCTCCATGGGACTGCTGAAGAAGATCTTCCGGAGCAAGGATGGCGCTGACGGCACGCTGTCGCAGTTCCAGGACAGCGAGCCGGCCGACGAAGACGATGGCGCCCGGGTCGCCGCGCGCCGCGACCTGGTGCAGGTGGTGCTGCGCGACACCATGCGCAAGCACGGCATCCCTTCCGACTGGATCGAGTGCCGCATCATTCCGGCGGTCAACCGCGCCGGCCGCCCGGCCATGCACCTCAACCTGGTGGTGCGGCAAGCCCACGACCGGCTGATCGGCTATGTGTTCGCCTTCCAGGACAGCTTCCACACCGAGCTGGCCCGCTTCGAGCCCCGCGCGCGCGACTGGCTGGTGAGCCTGGGCTGGGAGTTCGAGGGGCACGATCCGGCGCCGGCCATGCCCGATGCCACGGCCTGGGCCGGCCAGTCGTCGCCGGCCAGGACCGGTGCCGCCGCCGCGTCGGTGGCGCCGCCCGCCGCGGGCCCGGATCCCCTGGAGCTCGAACTTCCGCGCTCGGACGAAGACATCCAGCGTGACCTGGAAAAGTTGTTCGCCATCCGCGACGCCGCCATCGCCGATGCCAGCCGCCGGCCCGAGCCCGACGGACCGATGCCCGGGTTCGAGAACACCCAGCCCTTCGCCGACGACGATCCGCCGCTGCCGCGCCGCAGGCCCGGCGCCTGAGCCGCCGCTGCGCGGCCGGACCCCTTGCAAACGGTCGGGCCGACCCCCAAGTCCCGGGCATGAACACCACCGTGCCCAAGAACCTCTTCATGCTGGCCCGCATGCTGGAGCGCCTGGACCGCAGCACCGTGCCCGTGGATGCGCAGCAATACCGCGGCGTGGTGGATCTGCTGACCGAGGCGCTGAAGGAAGCGCCGCACGACGCGGCCCTGGAGGCGGTACTGGCCGCCTCGCCGGCCACCGCCGAACTGTACGAAAACCTGCAGTACCGCCACGCCGGCCTGTGCCGCTCGCCGCTGGAATCGGCCCTCAACGCCGAACTGGCGGCCCGCGGCGCCATCGACGCCGCCCGCCGCGCGGCCTCTCAGCCGAAGACCTGAAGCGGCGCGTAGCCGCGCCCGCCCGCCAGCGACTGGACCAGCACGAAGCCGGGTCCGGTCGCCCATTCCAGCGTTGCGGCCGCCTGCGGCGGCTGGGCGCCCTGCGCCTTGCGCGCCAGCGTGACATGCGGCCGGTAGGGCCGACGTTCCAGCTCCATCCCCAGCTCCGCCAGGGCCGCGCCCATGGCGCGGTGCAGCCTGGCCAGGGGCGGCGGCACCGTCGACGCCTCCAGCACGGCGATGCCGCCCGGCCACATCTGGGGCCGGTCCAGCCGCAACACGCAGCCTTCCCATGACAGCGGCGCCAGTGCCTGGCGCAAGGCTTCGATGCGCCCGGGCGCGACCGCGCCCAGGAAGTGCAGGGTGGCGTGCAGGCGCTCGGGCGTGGTGCGGCGCGCGTTCTGTGGCCACTGCCAGTCCGCGGCCCGTGCCTCCAGGGCCCGGGCCACCGCGGCAGGTGGCCACAGGGCCAGGAACAGTCGCGGCGCTGCATCAGACATGCGGCTCATTGTGCGTGGCTCACCACGGATGAGCAAAAAACGGCCGGCTTCCGGGGTACATTTGGCCCAATGTTCTGGCAAGACGATGAAGAAAGGTGACTTCCCGGCGGACATCCGCCGATTCATCCTCACCAGCATCCCGTCCGTCCCCTTCCTCGAGGCCGTGCTTTTGCTGCGCGCGGAACCCAGCATGCCCTGGGACAGCGCGCTGCTCGCGCGTCGCCTCTACGTGGGCGAGCGGGTGGCGGCGGACCTGATCGAGCAGCTCACGGCGGCGGGTATCGCCGTGCGCGAGAACGGCGGCACGCTGGTCCGCTACGCTCCGGGGGATGACTTGCGCGACCTGCTCGACCGGGTGGCGCAAGCGTACGCGACCGACCTGGTGGCGGTGACCGACCTGATCCACTCGCGCATCGACAAGCGGGCCCAGCAGTTCGCCGATGCTTTCCGCTTCCGCAAGGAGTGATGCCATGGCTGCGCTGATCTATTCCCTCTGCGCGCTGACTTCCATCGCCTGCTTCATGCTGTTGTGGCGCAGCTGGCGGACCAGCGGCGTGCGCCTGCTGTTCTGGAGCGCGCTGTGCTTCGCGGGGCTGAGCGTCAACAACGTGCTGCTGGTGTTCGACCGCGTCGTCTACCCGGTGGAGGTGGACCTGTTCCACTGGCGCCTGGGGGCTGCGCTGGTCGCGGTGCTGCTGCTGCTGTTCGGCCTGATCTGGGAGGAGGACTGATGGCTGTCACCGACAGCATGGCGATGGGGGCGATCGCGGTCGGCTGGCTGATCGCCGGACTGTACTTCTTCCGGTTCTGGCGGCAGACGCGCGACCGCTTCTTCCTCTGGTTCGCCTTGTCCTTCTGGATCGAGTCGGCCAACCGGGTGGCGCTGGGGCTGCAGCGCGCCAGCGAGGGTGATGCGGTGTACTACCTGTTCCGGCTGGTCGCCTACGGGCTGATCATCCTGGCGATCTGGCAGAAGAACCGGCCGGAGAAGAAGAACCGGCCCAAAGGCTAGCTGGAGGCCTGGGCGGCTCGACCCGTTTTCGCAGCGACGCAGACGGCCCCTTCGAGCCAACGCAGGCCGCGCCGGAGCTGCAGGGGCTCGCCGCCGCGCTGCCCCGCGCTCACAGTTTCGGAATCCGCAGCGTCTTCGACACCATGAGGCACCCCGACAGCGCCCACAGCAGCGCCAGCGGGTGCAGGTCCCAGGGCCCCAGCGTGAAGACGCCGAAGGGCAGGGACGCGCCCAGCCGGTCTTCCCAGGCCGCCCATGCCAGCACGCCGGCCAGCACCACGCTGGTGGGGATGGGCGTGCCCTCGAAATACTTGACCTTGCCCGAAGCGTCGCCGGCCAGTTTCTCGGCGGTGACGTTGTAGCGCGCCAGCCGGCTGACGCCGCAGCAGACGAAGAACACCAGCACCGCCGCGTCCCAGCCGCCTTGCAGCCCGGCGGCGAAACCCAGGGCCGCGGGCGCCACGCCGAAGGAGATCACGTCTGACAGCGAGTCGAGCTCGCGCCCCAGCGCGGTGTGCGTGTGGCGGGCCCGCGCGATGCGGCCGTCGACCACGTCGAGGATGAAGGCCGCCGGCGCCAGCGCCGCGGCCAGGTAGAAATGCGTCAGGTTGCCGGTGGCCATGTACAGCATGGCCAGCAGGATGGCGCCCACGCCGCAGGCGGCATTGCCCAGTGTGACGAAGTCGGCCAGGTGGAATTCCCTGACCATCGAGAAGTGGTGTGAGTGGTGCGAGTGGTGCGGCGCGCTGCGTTCCATGGCGGTCCCGTCGTTCAAGGCCACACCATAGGCTGGGCCGGCCGGCCCGGGCGTCGGCTCCTGGCATGGCGGGTTGTCGGTTGGCGACTACGCCGGGGGCAGCGCAAGCAGGAAAGCCCAGGCTTGTCGAGCCGGCCGCGCGGGGTTCCAATGCCCGGCCATGCCTGCTGCCGACCGCTTCGCCATCGAGTCCCGCTATGCCTGGGGGCGGCTGGCCGTCTCGCTGCTGCTCATGACCATCGGCGGCAGTGGCATGTACGCGGTGACCGTGGTGCTGCCGCAGGTTCAGGCCGACTTCGCCGTTGACCGCGCGGCCGCCTCGCTGGCCTACACCCTCACCATGATCGGCTTCGGCCTGGGCGGCATCGCCATGGGCCGGCTGGCCGACCACTTCGGTGTGATGCTGCCGGTGATGCTGGGCGCGCTGGGGCTGGGGATCGGCTTCGCCGGCGCCGGCCTGGCGCCGGGGCTGGCCTGGTTCTACCTGGCGCAAGGGCTGTTCGTGGGTCTGCTCGGCACCTCGGCCACCTTCGCCCCGCTGGTGGCCGACACCGCGCAGTGGTTCGACCGCCGGCGCGGCGTGGCGCTGGCCATCTGCCTGAGCGGCAATTACACGGCCGGCGCGGTCTGGCCGCCAGTGATGCAGTACTTCATCGATGGCCACGGCTGGCGCGCCACCTATGTGGGCATGGGCGTGTTCTGCCTGGTGACCATCCTGCCGCTGGCGCTGGTGCTGCGCCGCCG
>JAEZKX010000199.1 GCA_023436025.1 Pseudomonadota bacterium
GGCCAGGCCCAGCTGCGCGGCCGCCGCCATCTGCGCCGGGCTGCCGCCGCGCACGGCCAGGGGCCGCACCTTGTAGGGACGCAGCGCCGCCAGCAGGCCGGCTACGTCCACCGCCTGGTCCTGCACCGCCGCCAGGTCCACCACCAGCGGGTCGTTGTCGAAGAACTCCGGCAGCTCGCCAAAGCGCGCATCGAGTTCCTGCGCCAGCAAGGCGAGGTCGGGGGACTTCAGCAGCAGGGCCACCAGGGGCAGCGTCGCGCTCTTGATCTCGAAGGTTGTACTACGCAAAGCGGGCGGAGTTTACCGCCTGGCGCGACGGGAAAAGGTTACCGATGTGGTGTCCGCCGGCGCCGCCTGCGCCCACTGCGACGACCGCCTGCTTCCTACGCGCGGCATCGATCCTGGCGCGCTTGCACCAGCGGGCACCGGCCGCACACTGGGCTGCAATACAGGAGCCGCCCATGCACCACTCCCGCACCTACTGGATTGCCGTGGCCTGCGCCGCGTCGCTGGCCCTGGTCGCGCTGGAAGCGGCGGGCCAGCAGAGCAACAGCCGCCTGAGCACCAACGCCGAAGCCGTTTTCCAGGGCCGCCCCGCCATGGCGGGTGCGCAGGCCGGGTTGGGGGCCCTGGCCGGCCTGCCGCAAGGCGGCATCGGCCTGCAGGGTTCGGAAGGCGCCGGCCTCAACCTGCGCCGCCCGCACGTGGTCGAGCAGCAGACGCCGCCGCTGCCGCCGGTGGCCTGCGCCGACGTGCCGCGCGTCTCAGCGGCTGAGCAGCCGCTGTGCCTGCCGCAAGTCCGCGACGAACGCTTCGATCGCCGCCTGGCGCTGCTGGGCATCGACGCGCAGCAGCGCGGACGGATGTAGCGTCACCAGCACCTGCCTGCCGTCCTCGCGCGGCAGCCACTGTCCGCGGTTGGCGAGGATGGGTGTGGCCCGTCCGAGGAGGGCGCGCGCCGCGCTCGCGCCCAGCGCCACGAAGGCGCGCGGCCGCACCAGCGCGATCTCGTCTTCCAGCCAATGGTTGCAGGCCGCGATCTCGCGCAGCGCGGGGCTCTTGTGGATGCGGCGCTTGCCGCGCAGCTCGAACTTGAAATGCTTGACCGCATTGCTCACGAAGGTGCGGTCGCGCGGAATGCCGGCCGCTTCGAGCGCCTGGGCCAGCAGTCTCCCCGCCGGGCCCACGAAGGGATGGCCCTGCCGGTCCTCCTGGTCGCCGGGCTGTTCGCCCACCAGCATCAGCGGCGCGCGCAGCCGGCCTTCGCCGACCACGGACTGGGTGGCGAATTCGCCGATGGGGCATTCGCGGCACGCCATGGTGGCGTCCTTGAGTGCCTGCAGCGACTGCGGCCGGCGCGCCGGCGCTGGCCTCTCAGGCATGCGCAACGGGCAGGGCGTGGGCGAACACCCGCTCGCACAGCGCGCACCAGTCGGCTTCGCTGGCACCGGGACCCGGCCACTGCGCGGACGGCACGCCGGCGCCGAACGCGAGCTGGCCGTCGCCGCCGCGCACGCTGCGCTCGGGCGTGAACAGGGCCCAGCGTTCCGAGCCGAGCCGCCGGCCCAGCCAGGGCCCCACCGCCTCGACAATGTGGTGCGCCGGTTCGTGGCAGCCGACTTGCAGTGGAGCGCCGCGCGCATCGCGCAGGGTGTGCAGCCTCAGGTTGGCCTTCATCTTGTGGATGTCGCGCCGCACCGCGTGGGCCATGTGCTGCGCCTGCTGCATGTCGGCGTCGGCGGGATCGTTGCGCAGCCCAGGCTCGTGCACCAGGCGCCACAGCAGGCGGTAGAGCAGGGCGAAGCGCCCCGGCTCGCGATGCAGCACCACCAGCTCGCACAAGCGGGTGAAGGAAGCGGGCACGATGGCGGTGGCCGCGCGCGCCACGTTGCGCGGCCGGCTGGCCAGCGGAGACTGCGGCTCGCGGACCCGTGCGTCGTCCAGGTCCAGCTGCCAGCGCACCTCTTCCGGCGCCACCTGGCGTGCCAGCAGCTGGCGCGCTTCCGCGCGGAAGCCGGCCAGGTCGGTCTGCCCGCTCAAGGTCACGTCCATACCGCGCCGATTGTGGGTGCAAGCGCCGCGGCGGGTGCGCCGGGGTAAGCATTGGCTTCAGGTGGCGTGTGCATGCTTGCGGGCCTCGAGCTCCAGCTGCAGGTACATGAGGGCGGCCACCAGCAGCGGCGCGATGTAGTACAGCGCACGGTAGCCGATCATGGCGCCCAGCAGCTGCGCTTCGGGCAGCTTGTGCGACAGCAGGGTGACGAACACCGCTTCGAGCACGCCCAGGCCGGCCGGCACGTGGGTCACCACGCCGGCGACCGCGGCCACCAGCAGCACGCTCAACACCGACGCGAAGTCGATGCGGCCCTGCAGCAGCACCCAGACGGCGGTCGCCATGATCGTCCAGTTGGCGGTGGACATCACCAGCTGCAGCAGCGCGGTGCGCGCCGGCGGCAGGAACAGGGCGTGGCCGCGGATGGTCCAGTTGCGCTTCCTGGACCAGCCGCACAGCAGCAGGTAGGCCAGGGACACCGCCAGCAGCGCGATGCCCAGCAGGCGCAGGCCTTCGCTGTCCATCTTCCAGTCTGGCGGCAGCTCCAGCGGTGCCACGGTGAAGACGATGCCGGCCAGCAGCAGGTAGCCCAGCCAGTTGGTCACCATGCTGAGGGTCAGCACCTTGGTGGTGGTGGCGGCGTCCAGGCCGAAGCGCGAGTAGAGCCGGTAGCGGAAGGCGACGCCGCCCACCAGCGAGCCGAAGTTGAGGTTGAAGGCGTAGCTGGTGGCATTGATCTGCATCACCTTGGGCACGGGAATGCGGTGGCCGGTATACCAGCGCCCGAGCAGGTCGAAGGTGCTCATGAGCAGGTGGCTGGCGAAGCACAGCACCGCGGCCTGCAGCAGCGCGTCGCGCGGCAGGTCGCGCACGCTGTCGCGCACCTCCTGCCAGTCGACGGCACGCGCGTACTTGACCAGCAGCCCGAGCACCAGGGCCATGAAGGCGATGCCGAGCAGCCGCTTGGCCAGCGGCCACCAGCGGCGCTCGGTCAGGCGTGTCACGGCTTGTCCAGCGCCGGGGTGGATACCGCGGGGATCAGCTTCGGCACGTGGCGCGGCAGCCAGGAGGCCCAGCGCGGATAGCGGCGCGTGAAGTGGAAGGCCAGGAAGCTGCGCACCCAGGCGATGCCCTTGAGCTCGCCCAGCGTGTCGGCGCGGATCTCGTTGCAGCTCTCGCACATCAGCTTGTCCAGGCGCGTCGACAGGGCGTGGTTGAAGTCGGCGTCACGGATGATCACGTTGGCCTCGAGGTTGAGCGCCAGGCTCAGGGGGTCCAGGTTGCTGGAGCCCACGGTGGCCCATTCGTCGTCCATCAGCGCCACCTTGCCGTGCAGCGGCCGGTCGCAGTACTCGTAGATGCGCACGCCCGCGCGCAGCAGGTGGTGGTACAGCATCTCGGCGGCGGTCTTGACGAAAGGCATGTCGGGCTCGCCCTGCAGGATCAGCCGCACGTCGACGCCGCGCCGCGCCGCGCGGCGCAGTTCTCGGATGAAGCGGTAGCCGGGGAAGAAGTAGGCGTTGGCGATGACGATGCGCTTCCTGGCCGCGCGGATGGCGATGCGGTAGTGGCGCTCGATGTCGTCCATGTGGTTGCGGTTGTCGCGGACCACGAACATGGCCTCGGCCGTGCCCTCGTGCTGGCGCGTCTCGGGCGAGGCACGGAACTGGCGGCGCTTGCGCCACCATTGGCGCTTGGCGCGCTGGTGGCGCTGGCCCTGCGCCAGCGCGGCATGGGTGAAGCGGTGGATCTCGGCCACCAGCGGGCCGCGGATCTCCACCGAGTAGTCCTGCTTGGCCTCGGGCCCGAAGTCGCCCAGGTGGTCGGCCGAGTAGTTGATGCCGCCGACGAAGGCCACCTCGCCGTCGATCACCGCGATCTTGCGGTGCATGCGGCGCAGCAGGTGCGGGCGCCAGCCGAAGGGGCGGGGTCCGGGGTCGAAGGCATGCACCCGCACGCCGGCTTCCTGCAGCGCGCCGAGGAAGCGCTCGGAGAAGGCGGGGGAGCCCCAGTCGTCGACGGTGATGTCGACCTGGGCGCCGCGGCGCGCAGCTGCGATCAGCGCCTCCTGCAGCTGCAGGCCGACCTTGTCCTCGAACAGGATGAAGGTCTCGACGATGACCTCGCGGCGGGCGTTGGCGATGCAGGCGAACACGCGCGGGAAGAACTCCTCGCCGTTCTCCAGCAGGGTGATGGCGTTTCCGGGGATCCAGCGGCGTTCCATGGCGGGCCTCAGAGGTGGATTTCGGCGGCGAGCGGGGCGTGGTCGGACAGATGCGACCATGGCCGGCGGGGCAGCACGACGGGCAGGTGAACGGAGCAGTTGCGCACGTAGATGCGGTCCAGCGCCAGCACGGGGAAGATGGATGGGAAGGTGCGCGCCGGCTCGCCATAGGCCGTGACGAAGACCTCGCGCAGGCCGGCCTCGTTCCACAGCTTGTCGTTGGCCTTGCGGCGCCAGTCGTTGAAGTCGCCGGCGACGATCAGCGGCGCATCGGCCGGCACTTCGGAATGGCTGATCTTGCACAGCAGGTCCAGCTGGTGCTGGCGGTGCGACTCCGCCAGGCCCAGGTGGGCGCAGATCACGTGCACCTCCTTGGGATAGCCGGGCACGCGCAGCACGCAGTGCAGCAGGCCGCGCTTCTCGGGGCCGGCGACCGAAACGTCGTGGTTCTGGTACTCGACGATGGGGAACTTGGACATTACGGCGTTGCCGTGGTGGCCCTTGGGATACACCATGTTGCGACCGTAGGCGTACTGCGGCCAGATGCTGTCGGCGAGGAACTCGTAGTGGGGCGCTTCCGGCCAGTCGGCGACCTTGCGGCCGTGCCCCGCGTGGGTGCCCAGCACCTCCTGCATGAACACCACGTCGGCGCCCACCTTGCGCACGGCATCACGCAGCTCGGGAAGGATGAACTTGCGGTTGAAGGAGGTGAAGCCCTTGTGGATGTTGACGGTCATGACCGTCAGCTGCGGGGCAGGCTGCATGGGCTCGCTCATGTCCATGGCGCGTCGGATTCTCGTTCTGGTGGGAGGCGTTTTTTGTAACGGCCCAGCTGTAGCGGCGGCGTAGGACGGCAAGCCAACATCCATGCGCCGCCGGCGGCGCCCTCCGTAGCCCCCAGGCGCAGCCGTTTTCGAAGAAACTGTCGGGCCACACAGGAACCGCCGCCATCCCATGCTCCCCACCCGTCCGATCCTTGCCCGCCTCGCCCTGGCCGCCGCCCTGGGCTTCAGCTGCGTCGTCCACGCCGACTGGCGCCCCACCGGCGTGATGGTGCAAGGCGGCGCCGCACCCCACGGCACCGTCGCCGCTTCCGTGGGCGCGGTGTGGCAGTCGGACTGGCGCTGGAAGCGCAGCGCCCTCTTCAGCTACCAGACGGAGTTCTTCCTGTCGCAGTGGCGCGCCGATCGCTTCGGCGGCGGCGGTCACTACGGGCTGCAGCAGGCCGTGCTGCTGCCGGTGCTGCGGGCCCAGCCGGATGCCGGCCGTTCGCCCTGGTTCTTCGAACTGGGCATCGGTGCCAGCTACCTCAGCAAGGACTACCACACGCCCGACAAGGAGTTCGGCTCGCGCTGGAACTTCTACGACATGCTGGGCGTGGGCTACCAGTTCGGCGCCGGCCGCACGCAGGAGCTGGGGCTGCGCTACACCCACATCTCCAACCTCAGCATCCGCAAGCCCAACCCCGGCGAGGACTTCCTGATGCTGCGCTACGCCCGTCGCTTCTGAGCAGGCGCCTGTCGCCGGCTTCCGACAGCCGGGTCGGCGCTCCTACGCCAGCTGTACCGGCCGTCCGATATGGCCGGGGTGACCCGCCACCTAAGTTGGAACCACGCACCCGGTGCAGTCCGCCGGGTTCCCACCAACTCAACTGACGGAAACCAACATGCAGAAGACTCCCATGACGCGCGCCCTGTTCGTGGCCGGTGCCCTTGCCCTGGCGGGCGCGGCCCAGGCCCAGACCTTCGACACCCCCACACAGGCCGGCGAAGCCAGCACCATGACCCAGGGCGCGCCCAACCTGGAGACCACCAATTCCCCCTACGGTGACGGCCGCCACACGGTGATCCTCGGCGCCGGCCCGACGGTGGTGAGCGGGACCACCATCGACGCGCTGCCGGCGCCGGTGTATTCCTCGCCGGACACCGTGGTGAGCTACGGCGCCGGCTGGCCGCCGGTGCAGGGTGGCGCCACCGAGACCAGCAACGTGCCGGAACGCGCGGGCGAGGCCAGCACCATGTCCAACGGCGTGCCCAACGTGGCGACCAGCAACTGAGCCTTGCATCGCCCATGAAAAAGCCCGGCAGTGCCGGGCTTTTTCGTGGCTGCGCGCGGCTTCAGCCGCGGTGGTGGCCGTGGCCGCCACGCTTGCCGCCCTTGCCGCCCTTCATGCGCAGGCCGTCGAACACCTTCTTCTGGTCGGCGCTGAGGGCGGCGTAGAAGGTCTTGGTGGCTTCGGCGCGGCGGTCCATCTCGGCCGCGCGGGCAGTGCGCAGGGCGCGCATGCGGTCGATGCGCTCGGGCGTGGTCATGCGCTCGAACTCGGCGCGGTCGATGCGCGGACGCGGCGTGCCGGCCGGCTTGATCGCCGCCGTCCAGGCGTTCCAGGCAGCTTCCTGCGCGGCGCCGATCTGCAGCTTGAGCTTGATGGCGGCCAGGCGGCGCTCCATGCGGATCTTGCGCAGTTCCTGGCGCTTGGCCGGATCCATGTGCTGGCCGCGCTGCGCCTGGTGCGCTTCCGGGCCGCCACGCACGGCCGGCGCCGGGGCGGGCGTCTGGGCAAAGGCCGACAGGCCGAAGGCGGCCAGGAGGCCGGCGGCGAGGAGTTGCTTCGGATGGGTCTTCATGGCAGGTCCTTTCAGTTCGATGGGTCCAGTGTGGCGACCCCCTGTAACGCCGCGGTTGGCGCGCTGTTGCGCCAAGGTAAAGAAACGCCCACAGGCTTTGCCCGGGGCGGCGACAAGCCGGGTCGCATCCTTCCTACGGCAAGCCTGCGTTCCCGGCCACAGCCAGGACGGCCGGGCAGGCGCACAGTGGCTCCATCTGATCGACGAAGGAGTGCACCGTGAGGTACCCGGCTTTCGTGCGGGCGGCGGCCGTGGCGCTGTCGGCCGTGCTTGTCTCGAGCGGCGCCGTGCTGGCGCAAACCCGGCCGCAGCCCGCCACCATGACCGATGTCGCTCCGCTGCCCGCGTCCGAGCGCAGCAGCAACGGCGCGGTCATCCTGGTCGACGAGCCGGTCCTGGCCCAGAAGGAAGCCATGGAAAAGATGGCGGCCCGGGCGCCCGACACCCGCGCCCTCGGTGCCGGTCCCGCGCGGGTGCTGCAACAGCAGCAGCAGAAATCGCAGGAAGACCTGGAGTTCGAGCGCGCGCTGGAACGCGCGATGCGCAAGCATCAGTAGGGCAAGGCAGCGGGGCTGCCGGGTCCCCCAGCGGCGGGGCGTCAGCGCGCCAGGTCGTCCAGGATGGGGCAGTCCGGACGGGCATCGCCGTGGCAGCAGTGGATCAGGTGCTGCAGCGTCTGCTGCATTTCCTGCATGGACGCGATGCGCTGCGCCAGGTCGTCGGCATGCTTTTGCGCGATGCGGCGCACGCTCGCGCTGGCGCGGCGGCGGTTCTGCCACAGGCTCACCAGCTGCGCGATCTCCTCCATGGAGAAGCCGAGGTCGCGCGAGCGCTTGATGAAGCGCAGCGTATGCACCTCGGCCTCGCCGTATTGCCGGTAGCCGCTGTCGGTGCGGGCCACCGCCGGCAGCAGCCCGAGCGACTCGTAGTGGCGCACCATCTTGGCGGACACGCCCGACAGGCGCGCCGCCTCGCCGATGTTGACCGGCCAGGCCGTGCTCACGCGGCGACCTTGTAGCCTTCTTCCTCGATGGCGGCCGCCAGCGCGGCGCGCTCCTGGCCCGACTGCACCTCGACCCGGCCGCTGGCGAGGTCGACCTGTACCTCGGCCTGCGGGTCGAGCGCGCGGATGGCCTGCGTGACGGCGCCCACGCAATGGCCGCAGCTCATGCCCTGTACCTGGAAAGTCTGGTTCATGGTGATCCTTTCGTTGATGGACCGAGTGTGGACCTTGCCATGATGGTAAGGTCAAGTCCGCGAAAGGGCTTGACCTTGCCACGATGGCAAGGTCGACGATGCGGGCATGGACACTCCCACCACCTCCACCCTGGACCTCGGCGTCGGCGGCATGACCTGCGCCTCCTGCGTCAACCGCGTCGAGCGGGCGCTGAAGAAGGTGCCCGGGGTGCGCGACGCCACGGTCAACCTGGCGACCGAATCGGCGCGCGTGGTCTTCACGCCCGGCAGCGCGACCGAGGCCCAGCTGCGCCGCGCGGTGCGCAACGCCGGCTACGAGCCGCGCGCCCATGCCGAGGCGCCGGAAGCCGAGCCGTCGGCCTGGGCCGGTTTCCTGCCGGTCGCGGTAGGGCTGGTGCTGTCGCTGCCGCTGGTGCTGCCCATGATCGGCGCGCTGGCGGGCTGGCACTGGATGCCGCCGGCCTGGCTGCAGTTCGCGCTGGCCACGCCGGTGCAGTTCGTGCTCGGCGCGCGCTTCTACCGCGGCGGCTGGCATGCGCTGAAGGCGGGCACCGGCAACATGGACCTGCTGGTCGCCATCGGCACCAGCGCCGGTTATGCGCTGTCGGTGTGGCTGTGGCTGGCGCGCGGTTCGCAGCACCTGTACTTCGAGGCCTCGGCCGTGGTGGTGACGCTGGTGCTGCTGGGCAAGTGGCTGGAGGCGCGTGCCAAGCGGCAGACCACCGCCGCCATCCGCGCGTTGCAGGCGCTGCGCCCCGAGACCGCCCACGTGCTGCGCAAGGACGGCAGCGAGGCCGACCTGCCGCTGGCCGAGGTGATGGTGGGTGACCTGTTGGTGGTGCGGCCGGGCGAGCGCTTCCCGGCCGACGGCGTGGTGGAGCAGGGCGCCACGCATGCCGACGAGTCCATGCTGACCGGCGAGCCGCTGCCGGTGGCCAAGGCCAGCGGTGCGCGCGTCACCGGCGGCAGCATCAATGCCGAGGGCCGGGTAGTGGTGCGTGCCACCGCCGTGGGCAGCGAGAGCGTGCTGGCCCACATCATCCGGCTGGTGGAGGATGCGCAGGCCGGCAAGGCGCCCATCCAGCGCCTGGTCGACCGGGTGGCGGCGGTGTTCGTGCCGGTGGTGCTGGTCATCGCGCTGGTGACGCTGGGCGGCTGGCTGCTGGCGGGCGCGGGCATGGAGCAGGCGCTGGTCCATGCCGTCGCGGTGCTGGTGATCGCCTGCCCGTGCGCGCTGGGGCTGGCGACGCCGGCGGCCATCATGGCGGGCACCGGCGTGGCGGCGCGCCACGGCGTGCTGATCAAGGACGCGCAGGCGCTGGAGCAGGCCTACCGCGTCGACACGGTGGCCTTCGACAAGACCGGCACCCTGACCGTGGGCCAGCCCCGGCTGGTGGACTTCGTGCCGGCCCCGGGCGTGGAGGCCGGCCGGGCGCTGGCCGCGGCGGCCAGCCTGCAGGGCGGCAGCGAGCACCCGCTGGCGCGCGCGGTGGTGGCG
>JAEZKX010000203.1 GCA_023436025.1 Pseudomonadota bacterium
ACGCGGCGCCGGCGCTGGCGTCGCTCGCCCACTGGGCGGACGCGAACAGGCCGGCAGTGGCCGCCGCCTGCGCGCGCTTTGCCGCCGCCTCCCGCAGCGGCGTCTCGCGAACATTGGCGGGGCCGACCGGCGAGCGCAACGTCTACAGCCTGGTCCCGCGCCACGCGGTCCTGTGCCTGGCCGAGGCGGAGGCCGACCTGCTGGTGCAACTGGCCGCGGTGCTGGCGGTGGGCAGCCGCGCCATCTGGCCGGCCACGGCCGAACCGCTGCTGCGGCGCCTGCCTGCCGATGTGCAGTCGCAGGTCTGCCTCGCACGCGACTGGAACACCGGCAACATGGCCTTCGACACGGTGCTGCTGCACGGCGACGCGGCGGCACTGAAGGATGTGCGGCGTCGGCTGGCACAGCGCGAAGGACCGATCGTCGCGGTGGAACGGCTGGCGCCCGGCGATGCCGCGGTGCCGCTGGAGCGGCTGGTGGTGGAGCGGGCGGTGAGCATCAACACCGCGGCGGCGGGCGGGAACGCGTCGTTGATGGCGATTGCTTGATCGGTCGACACGCGTCGTGCTGCGCGTTCTGCGCGTTCTGCACGTTCTGAGTGTTCTGCGTTCTGCGTTCTGCGTTCTGCGTTCTGCGTTCTGAGCATTCTGGCCGGGGCTGCGCGGTCCGAGCGGGCCATGCGCGCGAAGCAGTTGCGTTCGTGATGGACCTGGGCCGTCAGGGCGTCGCGCCCGGCGAGCGCCGCCCAGCAAGCGCCCTACTTCTTCCGCAAGCCCAAGGCCATCACCGCCCCCACCACCAGCAGCGCCCCCAGCACCTGCACCGGCGCGATCGACTGGCCGAGGATCAGCCAGGCCAGCACCAGCGCGAACACCGGTTCCACGTTCATGATGGCGGAGTTGCCCACCACGCCCAGCCGCGGCAGCACGGTGAACATGATCGTGAAGGCGGTGCCGTAGAGGAAGGTCAGGGCCGCCAACCCGCCCCAGCCGGCGGGCGCGTCGGGAAGGTGAAAACCACCCTGCGCCGCCACCGTCGCCAGCGCCACCAGCGCGGCCATGATCATGGTGGTGGCCGTGCGCACGCGGCCGTCGACGTCACCGGCCTCTTGCTGCGTGAGAACCAGCGCCAAGCCGAAGGTGCCCGCCGCGGCCAGCGCGAAGGCCACGCCGGCGCCGATGCGCGCCCACTGGCCGGAGGCCCCGAGCCCGGAGGCGGCGCCGAAGACGTCGAGCGCCAGCGCCAGGCCGGCGAGGATCACCGGCATGGCGACCAGCATGGCCGTCTCCGGCTTCTGGCGGTAGAACAAGCCGGACCAAAGCGCCGTCCAGATCGGATAGGTGTTGAAGGCCAGCAGCGCCAGCGCCACCGGCAGCCGCGCCACCGCCGAATAGAGGCACAGGCTCTGCACCCCGATCAACAGGCCGATCACCGGCAGGAAACGCTTGTTGCGCGCGGTGAAGTGCACCCGCACGCCCTGCGCCGCCAGGATGGCGACGATGACGAGGGCCGTGACGGTGCTGCGGAACACCACGGCGGTGGCGACGTCGGCGCCGTGGTTGAAAGCGATGCGGGCGGCGACGTGGTTCGCGCCCATCATCAGGGCGATCAACAGCAGCGTGGCGAACGCCGTGCCGCTGATGGCGCGGGTGGCTGCCGTCATGGCGGCGATTCTAGCGATGCGCCGAGGACCAGCCTGGCGAGCTGGCCCTTGTCGCGCCCGGAGTGCGCCACCGGCTCGCTCTGGGTCGCGCCCGGCTGGCGGGCGAAGAAGCCCCGGCCCCCGGGCTTCCATCTGCGTCAGGCCCTGCGCAGGCCCGGCGGCGCATCGCGCTGTGCCCGGAACTGCCGCGCGCGTTACAGGTGCATGACGGCGTGGACCGCCTCCATGACGTCGTCCGCAGCGGCGGCGCAGTCTCCTCCATGACGGCCGCCGGCGCGTCGTTGGCCGCCCCTTGTTGGCCAAGGGCGTGAAGGTCTGCTTCGCCAAGCCGGGACTCCGGGAAGTGCACTTTGTCGGTGGGCTGGCCCGGCAGCCGAGCATGCGCCGGCGCGACAGGGTCCGATGTCGATCGAAGCGTTCATCGAATCCCCCTGGCAGGGGAGCGCGCCTGCGCACGGACAACGCGAAGGCGCGAACGAAAGGTCGAAGCAGGCGCCGTGCGGGCGGCGTGATGGCCCAGGCCCCCTTGCGCACTGCATGCCGCAGCGGCCCCCGGCGGCTCGCTTCGCGCACGAGGGCGCCTGAGCAAGCGGCGAGAGGCGCCGCCGCGAGCGGCCCGCCTTTCACTTCTGCATGGGACTGACGTACCCCGGCCCCTTGGCGCGCAGGAAGCGTTGCACGACATCCTCGTACTCTTCGTCCGAAATGGGGCGAACCCGCCGGAACGGAATGACCTCCACCCCCTGGCCCATGTCGAACACTTCGGACGCACGCTGCCATGCAGCGCCGATCCCCGAACCCGCCAGCAGGTCCTGTTGCAGGATCTCCAGGCTGTACTGCTCGCTCGGCCTCAGGTGGTGCTGGAACGGCGTGGCCACCAGGGCGATCTGGCACTCGCGCAGCCGGGACGACGGGGGCCCGTGGATCGTGTCCACCTGGCCCAGGCCGATCCAGCGCTGCTGCCAGGCCCCCCGGTCGATCGAGGGAATGACTTGCCAGAGCTCGTAGAAGACGCTCTCGTTGATGGTTGCGCCGGAAGCGATCACACAGATCCGGCCTGCATTCGCTGGATCGTTCAACCAGCGCACCATCGACCGGAACCCGTTGAGGTGCGGCTGCTTCTTCGGCAACCAGTCGTTGTAGCCGGGAAACGCGACATCGCGCCAGTCGCCGCCCGCGCCCCGTCCCGTTGCCGCGATGTTGCCGGCGACGAGCAGGGCAAGCAGGACCAGCCCGGCGCGCGTTCCCCAGCGGCGCATGAGGGTCACGGCCAGCATGTACAGCGAAGCGCCGAGGAAGGGCATCAGGAGATAGTAGTGGTGGCGCGCCGGGCTCTGCACCTTCAGGAACAGTGCGCAGGCCACCGCTGTCGACCCGGTGAGCAGCACCCAGAGCGTCCGGTTGCCTCCCCGCCGGTAGCCCGCGATGGCCCCGCCGATGCAGGCGACCAGCGCCCCCGCCCCGATGAAGTTCAGGAAGCGCTGCAGGTCGGTCGAAAGCGGATCCTTGTAGCCGGCGTACAGCGCGGCGTAGTCGTGCCCCCCGAGGTTGCGCGACCATTCAAGCAACACCGGCGCCAGGAACGCCAAGGCCACCGAGGACCCGAGGAAGAAGACCACCAGGCCCCGGAGTGCGAGCGTGCCCGCGCACCGGCGCTGCTTCCACATGACCCAGGCTCCCACGCCCGCCATGGTGAGGACCACACCGGCCGAGGCGAACACGAACCAGCGTCGGAACAGGAACATGAGGCTGAGGCAAAGCGCGAGCCCGAGGGTGTTGCGCACCATGTCTGCGGAAAGAACCCCGCCGCTTCCTGCTGTGGGCGCCGACAGGCTGCGCAGCAGCCCGTCCGCGTACAGCAGGGCACCCACGAAGAGAACGACCCCGCCGATGTCAGGCATCAACCACAGCACCGTGCTGAAGAACAGGGGCAGCCCGAACAGCACGCAGAGGAATCCCACGGCAGGAATGCGGCCGCGCACGCGGCTCGCGGCGGCCGGGACGAGCAGGCGTTGGCCGAGCACCATGATCATCAGGTATGCGGGCGCCGCGTAGAGGACGGCAAGCAGCACGGTGTACGCGACGCGCGAGTCGCGCCCGATGGCAGCCTCCACGAACGCCGGGAGGATGGCCGGAAGCATCGAATACTCGGAGCGCATGGATCCGAGGACCGTGTCCAGGAACTGCGGCCACGCCTGGCGGACGATCAGGTCATGCAGGACCTCCGTCTTGTACCAGTAGTTGCGGAAGTCCCAGAAGAAGACATAGGTCGTGCGCAGCGCCACGTACCAGGTCAGCCCGATGAGGACCACGGCAACCAGCAGTGGCACGCCATGGCGGCCGATGAGAAGGCGCCCCCTGCGCACGGTGCGCCCGATCTGGTCATCGCGGATCGAAACGCACAGGTACAGCGCCAAACAGAAGAAGACCCATGTGACGAAGCCCCATTTGCCCATGCGATGGAGGCCGACCAGGGGCGCGGGCTCGGCGAAGCCGACCAGGAGGGCGTCGCGATCCGGCGTGCCGCGGGGATGGATGCGGATGTCGATGCGCGCGATGCCGCTGGCCGCGCCCACGGTCCTGGTCACCCATCGGTCGGCCAGGAAGGCCGCATGAGGAAGCTCGAACCTGTCCGTGGAGGCCTGGCCGTCGACCGGGACCACGGTCATTTCCACGGCGACGCCGTCGCTGGCGCGCGGCTCATCGTCCGGCCCCAGGAGGGCTTCGCGTGGCCTGGAGAACAGGACGTCGAGAGATGCCGGCGGAGACGGAAACGCGAGGGAGATGGCGTCGGGCGCGCGCCCGCTGCCATCGGCCGGTTGCATGGCGAAGCCGGCGACCTGGCGACCCCAGGCAGAGAGCCGGCCCGGTATTGCCGACTGCCGCTCCCCACCAGGGTAACCCAGCGTTGCGTCGAGGCGGGGCGCAGGCAGCGTGCCTGGAACAGCCCACGGGCGGGTCACGCCAAGGGCGAGCAACAAGGCCACGACGAGAAGAGCCAGCCTGACCCTCCCCAGCTGGAACAACAGCGGATACAGCACGTATGCGAACCCCGCGGCCACGATGAACACGATGCCGCCCACGGCCACCAGCCGGCCCCCGCCGAGAGCAAGCTCCTGGCGTACCAGGGCGGCCATGAGAAGCGCCGCGACCAGGCCCAGCAGCCCCGCGACCAGCAGGCGCGTCCTGTCGCGCGAAGAGGCCCGGCCCGTCGTCTCGAGGGAGGAGAGCATCGTCGTCATCGGCGCGCCTGGCTTTCCGTTCGTTCTCCCGGGGTGAACACGAACAACCGGCTCAGCAGGTACATGCATGCGGTATAGACCCCGGCCCCCAGCAGCTGGGCGAGGTACGGGTTCAGGTCCGTCAGGTGCATCGCCCCGGTGACGGCGCCCAGGTTCGCCAGGAAGGCAAGGGCGAACGCGATCAGGTAGCGCCCGCTTTCAGCGGTGACGGTCCCATTGCTGCGGAACACGAGCTTGCGCGAGACGATGAAACCCAGGACGAAGCCGACGGCATACCCGGCCACGTTGGCCCCAATGGGCGGCATGCCCAGCCACATGGCGAGGAAGATGACCGCGAAACCAAGGGCCGTATTGAGCAGGCCGCCACCGAGATAGCGAGCAAGGTAGCCGGCTTCAGCGGACCATGTGGACAAAGTACTGTGCTCCCAGGGGCACCCGCCGCAGGAAAGGTTCCATCCCCCGCAAAGCGGCCAACGGCCGGGGAAAGAACAGGGTGTAGCCGTGCTCCCACGAGGTGAAGCGGGCTTCGTTCGCGAGCTGCAATGCAGCGCGCAGCGTCAGCATCTCGGCATCTTGGTCGAAGGGACACCGTTCGAACACCCATCGCGTCAGCGGGTTGTAGGGGTTGTGCTCGAACAGGAACATCGAGCCGTTGGCGGCCAGGTGGTCGCGGCAGCGGGTCAACTCCCGCGCGCGTTCGTCGAGAGGGATGTGGTGGAACACATTGGCGGCGAAGATCGCGTCGAACTCCAGGCTTTGCAGCTCATCCCAATCCGAGAACAGGGTGCTCCGGCCGACGCGCGCCCTGGCCATTTCGAGAGACTCCCCCGAGACGTCGTAGCCCCAGACCTGCGCGTCCGGGAAGTAGCGCTCGATGTAGGTGAGGCTGCGCCCCGCGCCGCAGCCGAAATCGAGGATGCGCTGCACGGCCTGGCCGCGCAGGCGCTGCGCCATCAGGGCCACCTTGTATTCGGCGAAATACGCGTTCTCCTGCATGCCGGGCGGCATGGCATCAGCGAGCAGGCGGTCGTATTGCTGTGCGTGCCGATCGAACTCAGGCGTGGTCACCGGCCTTCCTTTCCCAGGTCGTGGCGCCAACGACGAACTGGCGCTTGCCGTTGAGCTTGAGGTAGGTGCGGCCCAGGTACTCCCCGATCATCCCGATGCACAGGGTCTGGATCCCGCCGATCAGCAGCAACGTGGCCATGATGGAGGCCCAGCCGGCCGGATAGTCGGGATGCATCCACTTCATGGCGGCGACGAACACGACCATGACGGCACTGACCCCAGCCAGCAGGAAGCCAAGATAGGTGGCGAGGCGCAAGGGAAGCAGTGAGAAGCTGGTCGCCATCTTCAACCACAGCGACACGAGGCGTCCAAAGGTGTAGTTGCTCTCGCCCTCGTGCCGTGCCTGGTGGACGATGTCGATGGACGTGATCGAGCTGGTGACGTCAACGATCAGGCCGTCCACGTAGGCATAGGGGCCGTCGTACTTGACCAGTTCATCCGCGACCTCGCGCCACATGCCGCGAAAGGACGACAGGTACAGGCCGCGCGGCTTACCGATCAGGCGCGTGGCCATCCAGTCGTTGAAGCGGCTTCCGACCTGCTTCCACAGCGGGTGCTTGCGGTTCAGGTAGCGCGTGTAGCAGACGTCGTAGCCCTGGCGAAGCGCGTCGACCAGGGCGCCGATCGCGGCCGGCGGATGCTGGAGGTCATCGTCCATGGTGACGACGAAGTCGCCGCGGACATGGTTGAGGCCCGCCATCACCGCATTGTGCTGCCCCGCATTGCGTCGCAGGTTGATGCCCCGCACGCGGTCGTCCGCAGCAGCGAGCCTGCGGATGGCGTCCCAGCTGGCATCCGGACTGGCATCGTTCACCAGGATCACTTCATATCCGGAGATGCCCTGCAGCCTGGCGAGCGCGGCATGGATTTCCTCGATCAGCCGGGGGAGGATTGCGGCGCTGCGGTAGACCGGAATGACGATCGAAAGGGTGCACGGGCGTCCAGTGTTCTCCATGGGACAACGACTTGCTTGGCGGGTTGGAAGTGCGGACGTGCAGCCGATGGAAGCGGGTGGAGACGTCATCCGGACCGCCCGCCCCAGCGCATGGCAAGCAGGATAGCGGATGCGGAAGAGGCTGCCCACATCACAGCGGATGGCCGATGCAGCCTGGCAACAGCGCGCCCTCCCGGTGCGGGTCGCCACCGTGACACTAGGGCGCGTGGCAACTCCAAGCCCCGGTCTCTACCGGGCGGGAAGCCTATAGCGCCATCAAGGCTGGCCCGCCCCGACATCTCCGCCAGGCTCCTCCGAGGACCGGATCGACCGCACGTAGGCCGGCCTGCAGCCGCGCGCTGCTGGGATGATCCGCTTCGATGCGCTGTGGCTGGCGGTGCAGCCGCCGGACATGCGTGCAGGCACCGAAGCCGCGCCAAGACTTTCGGCACCCCGGCTGAACTGATGCAGCAGTGGCAGGGAACGCGGGCGGAGAGGCCCTGCTCGCCTGCGTAGTCACGACGACGGCATCCGGCACGGACCTGCGAGTCTTCAAGGAGCGCGGGGTCGCGCCAACGACCTGAGCGTGGGAGGCATCGCGCGACAGCGCGGTCGAGCACGATGACAAGAGCGATGGTAGGCCGTGCTGGACTTGAACCAGCGACCAAGGGATTATGAGTCCCCTGCTCTAACCAACTGAGCTAACGGCCCGCCCATCGGGATTGTAGGCGCCGCGCCTGAGCGCAAGCACGTGAAGCGTCATGCAGATGACGATCAGCGGCAGCGTCATTTCGAAGGTCTCCTCCCAGCTGCGCAGCAGCGTCAGCAGGGCCGGGGGCGGGTTGTAGCCCACGTCGGCCATGAAGGAGTGGCTGCGGTCGAAGAACTTGGCGATGGCCATGGTGCCGAAGAACAGCACCATCCCCAGGGCAATGGGCTCGCGCTGGCGCAGGCGCCCCCACAGGCCGCGGCCGTGCCGCAGCCACAGCCAGCCCAGGCAGGTCACGCACAGCAACACGGCCACGACGGTCAGGAACTGGGGCATGCCGAAGGCCTGCTTGGTGAAGAGGTCCAGGCGCAAGGTGCTGTAGTTGTCGGTCCAGCGCTTGTGGAAGTCGAGCTCGCGGGCGGCGAACAGCAGCATCAGGATGCCCAGGGCCGCCGGCGAGCGCCAGTCGCGCACGCTCCGCACCTGCGCGAACAGCAGCAGCGCGGCGGCCAGGTAGAACACCACGGTGGCGTTCTCGACGAACTCGCCTTCCTCGTGGAGGATGTCCACCTGCTGGTAGGGCAGGACCAGCCAGGCCGCCAGCACGCACACGGCGGACACGGCGGGAAGCAGCCACGCAAGCCGCAGGTACATGTGTGGTTCTTTCCGGCGGAAGCCGCCTACTTGTGGTTGTGGCTCAGCGCATTGCTGACCAGCCGCGACGTGATGTCCACGATCTGGATCATGCGGTCGTAGGCCATGCGCGTGGGGCCGATCACGCCCAGGGTGCCCACGACCTCGCCGTCGACCTCGTAAGGCGCGCTCACCACCGACAGCTCCTCGAAGGGCACGACCTGGCTTTCGCCGCCGATGAAGATGCGCACGCCCTCGGCCTGGCTCGACACGTCGAGCAGCCGCATCAGCTGGGTCTTCTGCTCGAACAGCTCGAAGGCGCGGCGCAGGTGCGTCATGTCGCTGGAGAAGTCGCTGACCGACAGCAGGTTGCGCTCGCCCGAGATCACGACCTCCTCCTGGCCTTCGGTCATGGCCTGCGAGGACGCCTCGACCGCCGTCTGCATCAGCGTGACGATCTCGCCGCGCAGGGCATCCACCTCGGTCTTCAGGCGCGAGCGGACCTCCTCCATGGTGAGGCCGGCGTAGTGGGTGTTGAGGAAGTTGGCGCCCTCGGCCAGCTGGCCCTGCGTGTAGTCGGTGGCGGTGTGCACCACGCGGTTCTGCACGTCGCCGTCCGGCGAGACGATGATGACCAGGAAGCGCCGCTCCGACAGCCGCAGGAACTCGATGTGGCGGAACACCGAACTGCGCCGGGGCGCCACCACCACGCCGACGAACTGCGAGAGGCTCGACAGCATCTGGGCCGCATGGGCGATGACCTTCTGCGGCTGGTCCGGCGGCAGCGAGGGCGCGGCGAATTCACCGCGCTGTGCGGTCAGCATGGTGTCGACGAACAACCGGTAGCCGCGCGCCGTGGGCACGCGACCGGCGGAGGTGTGGGGGCTGGTCACCAGCCCGAGCTCCTCCAGGTCCGACATCACATTGCGGATGGTGGCCGGCGACAGCTCCAGGCCGGAGGCGCGCGAAAGCGTCCGCGAGCCCACCGGGGAGCCTTCGGCGATGTAGCGCTCGATGAGCGCCTTGAGCAAGACCTTGGCGCGGTCGTCCAGCTTCATGGGTAGAAGGGCAATTTTAATGATGTAATTTGAAGATGAATTCCATCTTCCGGCAGGTGGCCCTGATCGGCAAGTACAACGCCGCCCTCTCGCCGGCGGTGGCCGAGTCCACGCGCGCGGTGCTGGAAGACATCGCGGGCTTCCTGGCTTCGCAAGGCTGCGAGGTGGCGATCGAGCGCGACACGGCCGCATCTTCGGGCATTTCGGGCCATCCCGAGCTCGATGCCGACGCCATCGGCGCCCAGTGCGACCTGGGCCTGGTGGTGGGCGGCGACGGCACCATGCTGGGCATCGGCCGGCGCCTGGCACCCCACGGCGTGCCCCTGATCGGCATCAACCAGGGCCGGCTGGGCTTCATCACCGACATCCCCCTCGACCACTTCCGCACCGTGCTGCCGCCCATGCTGGCCGGCGAGTACGTGGAGGACGAGCGCACCCTGATGCATGCGAATGTCGTACGCGAGGGCGAGAGCGTATTCGAGGCGCTGGCCATGAACGACGTGGTGGTCAACCGCGGCGCGACTTCGGGCATGGTGGAACTGAAGATCGAGGTCGACGGCCATTTCGTGGCGCGGCAGCGCGCCGACGGCCTCATCGTCGCCTCGCCCACCGGCTCCACCGCCTATGCGCTGTCGGCCGGCGGCCCCCTGTTGCATCCGTCCAACCCCGGCTGGGTGCTGGTGCCGATCGCGCCGCACACCCTGTCCAACCGGCCCATCGTGCTGCCCGATGCCGTCGAGATCGCCATCGAGCTGGCGACCGGCCGCGACGCCAGCGCCAATTTCGACATGCAATCGCTGGCCTCGCTGCTGCACGGCGACCGGATCGTGGTGCGCCGGTCACAGCACAAGGTGCGTTTCCTGCACCCCAGGGGCTGGACCTATTTCGATACGCTGCGGCAGAAGCTGCACTGGAACGAGGGCGCATGAGCCTCAAACGCATTGCCTTGCGTGATTTCGTGATCGTCCGCGAGCTCGAGCTCGACCTGGGCGCGGGGTTCTCCGTGCTCACCGGCGAGACCGGCGCGGGCAAGTCCATCCTGGTCGACGCGTTGCAGCTGGCCCTGGGCGCGCGCGCCGAGGCCACGGTCGTGCGCGAAGGCGCGGCCCGCGCCGAGATCAGCGCCGAGTTCGAGCCGCCGGCCGCACTGGCGCCCTGGCTGGAGGACAACGGCTTCGACGCGGGCGACACCCTGCTGCTGCGCCGCAGCATCGACGCCCAGGGCAAGAGCCGCGCCTGGATCAACGGCAGCGCCGCCACGGCGACCCAGCTGCGCGAGGCCGGCGAGCTGCTGGTGGACATCCACGGCCAGCACGCCTGGCAGAGCCTGACGCGGCCGGCCGCCGTGCGCGACCTGCTCGATGGCTACGCCGGCGTCGACACCGCCCGCCTGCAGGCGCTGTGGCAGCGCTGGCGCGCGGCGCAGAAGACGCTGGCCGAGGCGCGCGAGGCCCAGGACTCCCTGCAGCGTGAGCGCGAGCGCCTGGCCTGGCAGATCGGCGAGCTCGACAAGCTGGCGCCCGGCGCCCAGGAGTGGGACGAGCTCAACGCCAGCCACACGCGCCTGTCGCACGCCCAGGCCCTGCTCGATGCTGCGCAGGGCGCCCAGGAAATGCTGGATGGCGACGAAGCCGGCGCCCGCAGCGGCCTGTCCCACGCCATCGACACCCTGCGCGGGCAGGAACACCTGGAGCCGCAGTTCCGCGAGATCGCCGACGTGCTGGCCTCCAGCCTTGCGCAACTGGAAGACGCCACGCATTCGCTGCAGGCCTACCTGCGCAAGACCGAGCTCGACCCCGAGCGCCTGCAGGAGCTGGACGAGCGCATGGCCTCGTGGCTGTCACTGGCGCGCCGCTACAAGCGCACGCCGCCGGAGCTGCCGGGCCTGCTGGCCGGCTGGAAGCAGGAGCTCGCCAGGCTCGATGCGGCAGCCGACCTGGCCGCCCTGGAAGCCGCCGAGAAGAAGGAGGCGGAGGCCTTTCTTGCCGAGGCACGCGCGGTCTCCAAGGCCCGCGCCAAGGCCGCGCCGCAGCTGGCCAAGGCGGTCACGCAGGCCATGCAGGGGCTGGGCATGCAGGGCGGCAAGTTCGAGATCGCCCTCGACAAGGCCGATGCGCCCTCGGCCTCCGGGCTGGAGGAGGTCGCCTTCCTGGTGGCCGGCCATGCCGGCAGCACGCCGCGCCCGGTGGGCAAGGTCGCCTCGGGCGGCGAGCTCTCGCGCATCGCGCTGGCCATCGCCGTCACCACCAGCCGCATCGGCGCCGCCGGCACGCTGATCTTCGACGAGGTCGACTCCGGGGTGGGCGGCGCGGTCGCCGAGACGGTGGGGCGGCTGATGAAGCAACTGGGCCGCGACCGCCAGGTCATGGCCGTGACCCACCTGCCGCAGGTGGCCGCCTGCGCCGACCACCATTACGTGGTCGCCAAGCAGGCCGCCGGCCAGGGCGTGGCCAGCAGCGTGGCGCCGGTCGACGGCGAGAAGCGCGTGGCCGAGATCGCCCGCATGCTGGGCGGCGAACGCCTGTCGGGCACCACGCTGGCGCACGCCAAGGAAATGCTCGGCGTGGCCGGCGGGACAGGAGGCAGCTGATGTCGCTCGAACTCGTTCTCATCACCGGCATGTCCGGCTCGGGCAAATCGGTGGCGCTGCGTGCACTGGAAGACGCGGGCTATTTCTGCGTCGACAACCTGCCGCCGGAGCTGCTGCTGTCCTTCGTCGAACTCGAGCTGCGCCATGCGGCGCGGCGCGTGGCCATCGCCATGGACGTGCGCAGCGCGACCTCGCTGCCCCTGGTGCCGGGGCAGCTGCGCGAGCTGGCGCAGCGCGGCGTGGCGGTGCGGCCGCTGTTCCTCGACTCCAGCACCGACACGCTGGTGCGGCGCTTCTCCGAGACGCGCCGCCGCCACCCCCTGTCGAAGTCGGCCGCCGACGCCGCCAACCAGCAGCGCGCGGTGATGGAGGCCATCGAGCTCGAACGCGAACTGCTGGCCGACCTGCGCGAGCATGCGCACGTCATCGACACCAGCGTGCTGCGCGCGGCGCAGCTGCAGGACTACGTCAAGTCGCTGCTGGCGGCGCCGCACGCGCAGCTGACGCTGGTGTTCGAGTCCTTCGCCTTCAAGCGCGGCGTGCCGGTCGATGCCGACTACATCTTCGACGTGCGCATGTTGCCCAACCCGCACTACGAACCGCAGCTGCGCGACCTGACCGGCCTGGACGAGCCGGTGGCGGCCTACCTGCGGGCGCATCCGCAGGTCGACGAGATGTTCGAGGACATCGCCGGCTTCCTGCAGCACTGGCTGGAGCCGCTGGCCCAGAACCACCGCAGCTACGTCACCGTGGCCATCGGCTGCACCGGCGGCCAGCACCGCTCGGTGTACCTGGTGGAGAAGCTGGCCGAGGAGTTCGGGGCGACCTGGACCACCTTGAAGCGGCACCGCGAGCTGGGCCTGGCGGCGGCAGCGGGGGCGCACAAGGCGGCCTGACGCGGGACTGCCACGCCGGGCACGCGCGCCGCCTGGCGGGCGCAGGGCGCGCGCGCTGCACGCGCACCCGGGAACAATCAAACCGCCCTCATCCGTTCTCGAGCAACCTGCGCACCGGCGCCGGCAGTCCCAACGCGGGCCAGGCCTCCTGCGCGAACCACGCCCCCTCCATCCCCGCCCACTGCGCCGGCAGGCGGACCTCGACGGGATGCAGGTGCAGGTCCTTGTGGGTCAGCACATGCAGGAATGGCTGGGCATCGCGCAGCCCGCCACGCGCCGCGGGCGGCAACGCCGCCTCCAGCGCCGCGCGGCTGTCGAACACCGGCAGGCAGTACAAGCCGCCCCACACGCCCGGCGTCGGGCGCTTGTGCAGCCACACCGCGCCATCGTCGGCGCGCGCGTGCAGCAGCCACAGCGCCTGCGCCGTGCGCTTGAGCTTCCGGGTCTTGACGGGGTAGGCCTCGGGCCGGCCCTCGCGCAGCGCGGCGCAGTCGGCCTGCACCGGGCACAGCAGGCAGGCGGGGTTGCGCGGCAGGCACACGGTGGCACCGATGTCCATGATGCCCTGCGTGTAGCGCGGCATGGCCTCGCGCAGTTCCGGCGCCGGCAGCAGGGCGCGCGCATGGTTCCACAGCACGCGCTCGTTGGCGGTGGAAGCGAGGTCTTCGCCGTAGGCCAGCACCCGGCTGAGCACCCGCTTGACGTTGCCGTCGAAGATGGCGGCGCGCTCGCCGAAACAGAACGAGGCGATGGCCGCGGCGGTTGAAGGGCCGATGCCCGGCAGCGTCGCCAGCAGGTCGGCGCTGCGCGGAAAGGCGCCGCCGTGGCGATCCACCACGGCCTGGGCGCAGGCATGCAGGTTGCGCGCGCGGCTGTAGTAGCCCAGCCCGCTCCACAGCGCCAGCACGTCGTCCAGCGGCGCCGCCGCCAGCGCGGCGACGTCGGGAAAACGCTGCAGGAAACGCCCGTAGTAGCCCAGCACCGCGGCCACCTGCGTCTGCTGCAGCATGATCTCGGACAGCCACACGCGGTAGGGGTCGCGCGTGTTCTGCCAGGGCAAGGCATTGCGCCCGTGCGTCTCCTGCCAGGCGACCACGCGGGCGGCGAAGCCGGCGGGAAGGGGGACTGAAGGCTGGCCCGGCGGGCTCACGCCGTGCGCAGCGCGGGCGCCTCGGCGTCGCGCGGCAAGGCGGGGCCGGGCGTGCTGGTCAGGTGCGCCGTCAGTTCGGCCAGCTTGGCCTCCAGCGCGTCGAGCGTGCTCTCCTGCGACTCGATCTCGGCGATGCGGTCGTCCAGGCCGCTGGCGGCCTGCTGGATGCGCTCGATGGCCTCGAGCCGGCGGCCGAAGTTGCGGCGGCGTTCGCGCAGCTGCGCATCGAGCTGCGCGGCAGCCGACTTGTTCCACAGCTCCACCTCGCCCAGCGCCGATTCGTAGATCACGCGCAGGCGCGTGGCGAGCGCGCGCACCAGGCGGTCGGCGAACTCGGGCTGCGCCAGGCGCAGCGCGTTGCTCACGCCCAGGTATTGGTTGTGGCTGCGCTGCACCAGGTCGAGGTCGCGCTCGTAGCGGGCCAGGTCCGGCTCGCGCGGCGCCTGCAGCGAAAAGCCGTATTCGGCATTCAGCTGGCGGAAGGTGCCGGTCAGCATGGACTGGATCTCGCCGCTGGTGCGCGCCGCCTTCTTCAGGCCCTCGCGCAGGCGGTCAAACGTGAGCCCGTAGGCCTTGCGCACGCCCAGCTTGATGCCCGGCTGGCGCAGCGCCTCGGTGAGGCCGGCCATCTCCTTCTTGAGCGTGGCGGTGCCCAGCAGCGAGAACACCTCACGCAGCAGCTTCAGGTGCACCGAGCGCACTGCGTGGATCCTGGCGCCGCTGGCGTCGAAGTCGGCCTGCTCCTGCTCGATGCGCGCGCGCATGTGCTTGATGACCGAGGTGTTCTTGCCGCGCAGGCCCTTGAGTTCCACCATCTGCTCGGCCAGGTCGCGGCGGCGGATGCCCAGCACGCGCGCGGCCTCGGTGCGCAGCTCCTGGATGTTGGTGGCGACGGCGGCCCGCAGGATCTTCTGGCGCTGGCCCATGACGCCATGCGCCAGGGCTTCCTCGAGCACCGGCAGGCGGCTCGCCCGCAGCAGTTCGGCGTTGTTGCCGACCTTGGCGACCAGGCCCTTCTGGCCCGACACCGGGATCACCTGCTCCTGCCGCAGGCCCAGGATGTCGGCGGTGGTGGCGCGCTGGCGGTCGATCTGCGCCTGCACCTGCGCGGGCGTGCTGAGCGCATCCCACATGGTGTCGATCTTGTTCAACACCACCAGGCGCGAATCGGGGCTGTTGTCCTCGGCGATCAGGTGCTCGCGCCAGATGGCGAGGTCGGACTTGGTGACGCCGGTGTCGGCCGCCAGGATGAAGACGACCGCGTGCGCCTGCGGAATCAGGTTGACCGTGAGCTCGGGCTCGGCGCCGATGGCGTTGAGGCCGGGCGTGTCCAGGATCACCAGGCCCTGGCGCAGCAGCGGATGGGCGATGTTGATCAGCGCATGGCGCCACTTGGGCACCTCCACCAGCCCGTCGGCGCCGGCCATGGGGTTGTCTTCCGGCGTGTCGTCGTGCCAGAAGCCCAGGGCACGGGCCTCGTCGACTGTCACGCGGCGGACCTCGGAGACCTTCTCGAAGGCCTGCGCCAGCTGCGCGGGATCGTTGACGTCCAGGTCCAGGCGCGCCCACTTCTCGGGGACCATGCGCCACTCCATCAGCGGCTGCGGCTGCAGGCGCGTCTCGATGGGCAACAGGCGCAGGCAGGGCGGGACCTCGGCGTCGTACCCCAGCTCGGTGGGGCACATGGTGGTGCGCCCGGCGCTGGCCGGCATGATGCGGCGCTTGTAGCCGGCGAAGAAGATCGCGTTGATCAGCTCCGACTTGCCACGCGAGAACTCGGCGACGAAGGCCACCATCACCTTGTCGGTGCGCATCTGGCCTTCGAGGCGGCGCAGCCGCTCCTCGACGGCGGCGTCGAGCAGGTCGTTGTCCTTCAACCATTCGGACAACAACTTCAGGCGCAGGGCGAACTCGCGCCGCCATGCGCCGTGCTGGTCGAATTGTTCGTTGAAGGAGGTAGCCACTTCCGTCCCGGGGGTCTCTTTGACTATAGCATCGGCCCCGCCCGTGCAGACGCCTTCAGCTTTTCTGGCAGTGCGGACAGAAATATGTCGCGCGCTGGCCCTGGCGGATGGTTCGGATCGGCGTGCCGCAGACGCGGCATGGCTGGCCCGCGCGGTCGTACACCATCGCCTCCAGCTGGAAGTAGCCCCCTTCCCCGTAGGCATTGGAGAAATCGCGCAGCGTGCTGCCGCCCTTTTCCACGGCGCGCGCCAGCACGTCGCGCACGGCGGCATGCAGCTTCGCGGCCCGCGGCCGGCTGATGCGCGCAGACGACAGTGTGGGGCGGATGCCCGCCAGGAACAGGGCCTCGGAGGCGTAGATGTTGCCCACGCCCACCACCACGTCGCCGGCCAGCAGCACCTGCTTGATCGGCGCCTTGCGCCGCTTCAGCGCGGCGTGGAAGGTGTCGAGGTCAAAATCCTCCTCGAGCGGCTCCACCCCCAGCCCGCCCAGCAGCTTGCGGGCCTGGGGCGCGTCCTCGGAGGCGCAGTGGACCACCGCGCCGAAGCGCCGCGGATCGTTCAGGCGCAGCACGCCCCGGCTGGTGACCAGGTCGAAGTGGTCGTGCGTGCCGGGCGGCGGCACCGCCGCGTCGAAGCGAAGGCTGCCCGACATGCCCAGGTGCAGCAGCAGCACGCCCTCGTCGAGGTCCAGCAGCAGGTACTTGCCGCGGCGGCGCACGGCGCGCACCGTGCGTCCCACCAAGGACTGCGGCGGGCAGCCCAGGGGCCAGCGCAGGGCCTTGTCCGACACGCGCACGGCCTCGATGCGCGCACCCGCGATGCGCTCGGCGAAACTGCGGCGCGTGACCTCGACTTCCGGTAGTTCTGGCATCAGGGCGTCGATTATTATGGTTCCATGATCCGACTCCCCCGCGTGGCCGCCGCGGTGCTGGCATTTCTGGCCGCGGCCTCTGCGCTGGCGCAGGCACCCGCCCCCGCCGATGCGCCGCGCGCCAGCAAGCTCGACGCCGAACTGTTCTACCAGCTGCTGCTCGGCGAGCTGAATGCCGGGGCCGACGCGCCGGGCGTCGGCTTCCAGCTGATCCTCGACGCCGCGCGCAAGACCAACGACCCCGCGGTGTACCGGCGCGCCGTCGAACTCGCGCTGCAGGCCCGCGACGGCGAGGCGGCACTGCAGGGCGCACGGGCCTGGAAGCAGGCCTTCCCGCAGTCGCGCGACGCCAACCGCTACGTGCTGCAGATCCTGTTGGCGCTCGATCGCGTCGCCGACAGCGCCGCGCCGCTGCGCGCCGAGATCGCGCTGGCCGAGCCCAAGGACCGCGCCGGCGTCATCGCCATGATCCCGCGCGCCTACACCCGCGTGGGCGACAAGAAGCAAGCCGCCGCCGTGGTGGAACAGGCGCTGGCCGAGCACCTGGCCCAGCCCGCCACCGGCCCCGCCGCCTGGGGCACGGTCGGCCGCCTGCGGCTGGC
>JAEZKX010000247.1 GCA_023436025.1 Pseudomonadota bacterium
CCCAGGCGCAGGCGGTCGCCGTCCTGCAAGGCGAAGGCCTGCCCGCGCGGCACGGAACGCGCCGCGCCTTCGCGCGGGATCAGCACCAACGGGCCGGCGGCGCCGGTGACGGCGGCCGCGCCGTCGCCGACGCTCTCCAGCTCGCAGCCACCACCCACGATCTCGAGCGCCGCGCAATCGCGCGCATTGCCCACCAGGCGGTTGGCAGCGCACAGCGCGCCGCGGTCCAGCGCACCCGACACCGACACGCCCTGCGCCGCCTGGCCCTCGCGGCCCAGGTCCTGCAACAGCGCCTGGATGCCCGTGGCGCGCACGACCAGGGCCGCGCCTTCCAGCCCTGCCTGCGCGCCCGGCGCGGTGTTCGGCGCGGGGGCCGACGCACTGTCCGGTGCACTGTCCGGTGCACTGTCCGACGCACTGGTTGGCGCACTGGTTGGCGCACTGGTTGGCGCACTGGTTGACGCACTGGTTGACGCACTGGTTGGCGCACCCTTGCGCGCGACGGCCGTGCGCGGCGCCGGCACGGCCACCAGGGTCCGGTCCGCCTCGACGAAACGCACGCGGTAACCCGGTTGCAGCAGCGCGGGCGGCGCGCGCTCCAGGTCCCACATGCGCTCGCGCGTCACGCCGATCAGTTGCCAGCCGCCGGGGCTGTCCTGGGGGTACACCGCGCTGAAACCGCCGGCCAGCGCCACCGAGCCGGCGGGCACGCGGGTGCGCGGCGTCTTGCGGCGCGGGACGTCGAGCGCCGTCGAGCCGGCGCTGAGGTAGGCGAAGCCGGGCGCGAAGCCGGTGAAGGCCACCGTGTACTCCATGGCCGTGTGGCGCTCGACCACCTGGCGCGGCGTGATGCCCAGCAGCGTGGCCACTTCCTGCAGGTCCTCGCCGCGGTAGTCGACCGCGATCTCCACCAGCGGACTGGCGCGTTCGACCTGGCGGTCGAGGCGGCGCGCCGCCACGCGCCGCACCAGTTCTTCCTCGGGCAAGGTGACCGGGCAATAGCGCACCAGCAGCGTGCGCGCGGCGGGCACGATGTCGCGCACGCCGGCGATGGGATCGTCCTGCAGTGAGGCCAGGAGCGCCAGCGTCTGCCGCAGGTCGTCGAGTTCGACCAGCGTGGCGCCGAGGTTGGCGCTCAGGAAGCGCATCCAGCGGCTCGGTCCACGAAGGCGCGCAGCGCGACGCCCGCGCCTACCAGCTCCCGGCGCACCTGGCGCGCCATGGCGACGGCCGCCGGCGAGTCGCCGTGCACGCAGATCGACTCGGCGGCGATGCGCACCTCGCTTCCGTCGATGGCGGGCAGCACGCCTTCGCGGGCCAGCCGCAGCATGCGCGCGGCCACCTGGGCGGGGTCGTGCAGCACCGCGCCGGCCTGGCGGCGCGACACCAGCGTGCCCTCGGGCGTGTAGGCGCGGTCGGCGAAGGCTTCGGCCACCACGCGCAGGCCTTCGGCGCGCGCCCAGCCGATCAGGGGCGCGCCGGCGAGCGCGACCAGCACCAGCTGCGGGTCGACCGCGCGGATGGCGGCGATCACGTCGCGCGCCTGGCGCTCGTCGTGCGCGATGGTGTTGTAGAGGGCGCCGTGCGGCTTGACGTAGCGCACCGTGGTGCCGGCGGCGCGCGCCAGGCCCTGCAGCGCGCCGATCTGGTAGATGACGCCGGCGCGCAGGTCGGCGCTGGCGATGTCCATGTCGCGGCGCCCGAAGCCCACCAGGTCGGGGTAGCTGACGTGGGCGCCGACCGCGACGCCGCGCTCGGCGGCGCCCGCGAGCGTGCGCAGGATGCCGGCCGGGTCGCCGGCGTGGAAGCCGCAGGCCACGTTGGCGCTGGTCACCACGTCCAGCATGGCGAGGTCGTCCCCCATGGTCCAGGCCCCGAAGCTTTCGCCGAGATCGCTGTTCAGGTCGATATGCATCCCTTGGTCCTCTCTCGAGCCATGGCACCCGCGCCTTCCGCGGTGGTTGCGGTTGGAATGTGCGCCAACTGCGAAGTGCCGGGGGCCGCGAAAGGCCGGCCGGCGGACACCTTGCAAGGGTTGATCCACAATTCCTAAAGGATTGTTGAACAAGTGTCGGGATCATAGCAGTGTCGGTTATCCTGCGGTACCCCAGCTCTGCCATTCGAGAGCGCGTACGAAAGTTCCATCCACCCGCAGCCATGGTCTCCAGCCGCCCCGCCCCACCCCCTGCCGAAACGCTCACGGAACGCGTGGGCGAACAGTTGCGGCGCAAGATCACCCAGGGTGAACTGGTGCCGGGCCAGCGGCTGTCGGAGCAGGCCCTGAGCGACGCGCTCGGGGTTTCGCGCAACACGCTGCGCGAAGCCTTCCGCGTGCTGGCCAAGGACGGACTGGTGAAGCACGCGCCCAACCGGGGCGTGTTCGTGGCGGTCCCCAGCATCGCCACCATCATCGACATCTACCGCGTGCGCCGGCTGATCGAATGCCAGGCGCTTGCCCAGGCCTATCCGCGCCATCCGGCCAAGGCCAAGATGCGCGCCGCGGTGGAGAAGGCGCTGAAGCACCGCGAGGTCGCCGACTGGCCGGGCGTCGGCACCGCCAACATGGAATTCCACATGGCCATCGTGGAACTGGCGGACAGCGAACGGCTGAACATGATGTTCGCGCCGGTGCTGGCGGAGCTGCGCCTGGCCTTCGGGCTGCTGGAGGACGCCGAGTTCCTGCATGCGCCCTATGTCGACATGAACGTGAAGATCCTGGAACTGGCGGAAGCGGGCGAATACGCCAGGGCGGCGGCCACGCTGCAGGAGTACCTCGCCCACTCCGAACGCATCGTCCTCGCGGTCTACGCGCGCCGCACGGCCCAGCAGGGCTGATCCCGCCGCGGCGCAGCGCACCGCTGGCCAACTGACGCATCCATCCCGGTGCAGCCATGCACCGCCGTCAGGCCCAAGTGCGCCGAAAAGCTCCCATATTGGGCTGGATCCTAGGGTTCGTTCTACCTTGACGCATGGATTGTTGAACAAATAATCGCTGGCACATCAATTGCATTTGCCACATTGTTCGCCAACCAGCCCTTCCCATGATCAGCACGAACCTCTCCATCTTCAAGAAAGCCCTGCTCCTCGCGGCAGTCTCCGCCAGCTGCGCCACAGCCTTGGCGCAAACGAAGTGGGACCTGCCCAGCGCCTACCCGGCCTCCAACTTCCACACGGAGAACCTCACCCAGTTCGTCCAGGACGTGGACAAGGCCACCAGCGGCAAGCTGAAGATCACCGTGCATCCGAACGCGGCCCTCTACAAGGCGCCGGAGATCAAGCGTGCGGTGCAGGGCGGCCAGGCCCAGGCCGGCGAAGTGCTGCTGGGCAACTTCCAGAACGAATGGCAGCCCTTCGGCATCGACGGCATTCCCTTCCTGGCCGACAGCTACGCCAGCGCGCGCAAGCTGTACGAGGCGCAGAAGCCCGTGCTGACCAGGAAGCTGGGCGAGCAGAACATGCTGCTGCTGTACACCGTGCCGTGGCAGCCGCAGGGCATCTACTCGAAGAAGCCGCTGCAATCGGTGGCCGACCTCAAGGGCATCAAGTGGCGTGCCTACAGCCCGGCCACCTCGCGCATCGCCGAACTGGCGCTCGCTCAACCGGTCACGGTGCAGGCGGCGGAACTGTCGCAGGCGCTCGCCACCGGCGTGGTCGAGTCCTTCATGACCTCCAGCGCCACCGGCTACGACGCCAAGGTGTTCGAGCATGTCAAGCATTACTACGCCACCAACGCCTGGCTGCCGAAGAACGCGGTGCTGGTGAACAAGGCGGCCTTCGAGGCGCTGGACAAGCCGACGCAGGAGGCCGTGATGCGCGCGGCCGCGGCCGCCGAGCAGCGTGGCTGGCAGCTGTCGGAACAGAAGGAACGTGAGTACATCGACCTGCTGAAAAAGAATGGCATGCAGGTGCTGGAGCCGACGGCCGCCATGAAGGCCGACCTGCGCAAGATCGGCGACACCATGCTGACCGAGTGGGTCCAGAAGGCCGGGCCGGACGGCCAGGCCATCGTCGACGCCTATCGCAAGCGCTGATCGGTGCTTCCGCGTTGCGGGTGCAGGCCCCAGGCCTACACTCGCCGTGAAACCGCCGCAACCCGCCTGCCGCGCGGCGCATTCGCACCGACCCGCCCAGAACGACAACGAGGGGAAAGCATGCGACGCTTCCTGGACTTCCTGTACGACGGCTGCGCCTGGCTCGCGGCCGTCGCGATGATCGGCGTGCTGCTGATGGTCCTGCTCTCCATCGCCAGCCGCCAGTTCGGCTTCCACGTGGCCGGCACCGATGCCTATGCAGGCTACAGCATGGCCGCCGCCGGCTTCCTGGCCCTGGCCCACACGTTCAAGCGCAACGAGCACATCCGCGTCACGCTGATCATCGGCCGGCTGCATGGCGCCAGGAAGCGCGCCCTCGAGATCTGGGCCCTCTCCGCCGGCACGCTGCTGGCGGCGCTGTTCGCCTTCTATTCCGTGCGGCTCGCCTGGCAGTCGCACACCATGCACGACATCTCCACCGGCAACGACGCCACGCCCCTGTGGATCCCGCAGATCGCCATGGCGGTCGGCACCGTGGTCCTGCTGATCGCCTTCATCGACGAGTGGGTGGCCGAGTTGCGCGGCACGCGCGCCGACTTCTCCAGCGAGGAGGCCCTGCACAATGAATGAGATCCTGGTCACCACCCTCCTGATCGTCACGCTGTTCCTGCTCCTGGGCAGCAGCGTCTGGATCGGGCTCACGCTCGGCGGCGTCGCCTGGATCGGCATGCAGCTGTTCTCGTCGCGGCCGGCCGGCGACGCCATGGCCGTCACCGTCTGGGGCTCGGCCTCGAGCTGGACCCTCACCGCCTTGCCGCTGTTCATCTGGATGGGCGAGATCCTGTTTCGCACCAAGCTGAGCGAAAGCATGTTCCGCGGCCTGGCGCCCTGGGTCGGCCGCCTGCCGGGCCGCCTGCTGCACACCAACGTGATCGGCTGCACCATCTTCGCGGCGGTGTCCGGGTCGTCCGCGGCGACCTGCGCCACCATCGGCAAGATGACCCTGCCCGAACTGCGCCGGCGCGGCTACCCGGACGAGATCACCATCGGGTCGCTGGCTGGCGCCGGCACGCTGGGCCTGCTGATCCCGCCCTCGATCATCATGATCGTCTACGGCGTGTCGGCCGACGTCTCCATCGCCAAGCTGTTCGTCGCCGGCATCTTCCCCGGAATAGTGCTGGCGGGGCTGTTCTCCGGCTACCTGGCGATCTGGGCGCTCCTGCACAAGGACCGCATCCCGCGCCCCGACCGGACCCTGCGCCTGGTCGAGAAACTGGGCGAGTCGCGCCACCTGATCCCGGTGGTGCTCCTGATCGGCGCCGTGCTCGGCTCCATCTACGCCGGCATCGCCACCGCCACCGAAGCGGCCGCCGTCGGCGTGGTGGGCGCACTGGTGCTGTCCGCCGTGCAGGGGTCGCTCAGCTGGGCCACCTTCCGCGAATCGCTGCTGGGCGCGACGCGCCTGTACTGCATGATCGCGCTGATCCTGGCCGGCGCCGCCTTCCTCACGCTGTCCATGGGCTACATCGGCCTGCCGCGGCACCTGGCGGAGTTCGTCGGCTCGCTCGGCCTGTCGCCCTTCATGCTGATGGTGGCCCTGGCCCTGTTCTACATCCTCCTGGGCTGCTTCCTCGACGGCATCTCCATGGTGGTGCTCACCATGGGCGTCATCCTGCCCACGGTGCAGGCGGCCGGCTACGACCTGGTGTGGTTCGGCATCTTCATCGTGATCGTCGTGGAGATGGCGCAGATCACGCCGCCGGTGGGCTTCAACCTGTTCGTGCTGCAGGGCATGACCGGCCGCGAGATCACCTGGATCGCCCGCGTGACCGCGCCGTTCTTCTTCCTGATGTGCGCCATGGTGCTGCTGCTGTGGTTCGTGCCTGGCATCGCCACCTGGCTGCCTTCCAAGATGTGACGCCACCCCGCCCCGCCAGCCGGGGAATCCCCCATCCACTTGGCCCGGGACTTGCACGTAAGCTCATTTCATTCACCACCGCTCCCGGAGTCCCGATGAAACCCAAGTTCGCCATCACGGCCGCGGCGCTGTCGCTCGCGGGCAGTGCCTTCGCGCAGACCAAGTGGGACCTGCCGGCCGCCTATCCGGCCACCAACTTCCACACCGAGAACCTGGTGCAGTTCGCCAACGACGTGGACAAGGCCAGCGGCGGCAAGCTAAAGATCCAGGTCCATGCGAATGCCTCGCTGTTCAAGGCGCCGGAGATCAAGCGCGCGGTGCAGGGCGGGCAGGCGCAGATCGGCGAGATCCTGCTGGTGAACTTCCAGAACGAGTGGCAGCTGTTCGGCGCGGACGGGCTGCCCTTCCTGGCCGACAGCTACGACGCGGCGATGAAGCTGTGGCGGGCCCAGAAGCCGTTCCTGGACAAGAAGCTCGGCGAGCAGGGCATGATGGTGCTCTATGCGGTGGCCTGGCCGCCGCAGGGCATCTACACCAAGCGCACGCTCAATTCCGCGGCCGACATGAAGGGCCTCAAGTGGCGCGCCTACAGCCCTGCCACCGCGCGCATCGCCGAACTGGTGGGCGCCACGCCGGTCACGGTGCAGGCGGCCGAACTGTCGCAGGCCATGGCCACCGGCGTGGTCGACTCGTACATGTCCTCCGGCACCACGGGCTGGGACACCAAGACCTTCGAGCACATCAAGAACTGGTACGACACCCAGGCCTGGCTGCCCAAGAACGCCGTCATCGTCAACCGCGCGGCCTTCCAGGCGCTCGACAAACCCACGCAGGACGCCCTGCTCAAGGCCGCCGCCGAAGCCGAAACGCGCGGCTGGGCCGCCTCGCGCCGGACCAACACCGAGGTGCTGGAAAAGCTCAAGGCCAACGGCATGCAGATCCTGCCGCCGCCCCCGGCGCTGAAGGCCGACATGAAGAAGGTTGGCGACACCATGCTGAAGGAATGGCTAGACAAGGCCGGTCCGGAAGGCCAGCAGCTGGTGGACGCGTACCGCAAGTAGGGAACGGGGCGGCGTCACACCCGCGCCGTCCTCAAGGCCCGAGCTGCAGCCCGTTCTCGTCGGCCCAGTCGGTCAGCGCTTCCTCTTGCGCCCTGTCGCGAAAGGTATGCCATGCCGCGCGCAATCCGCGGCGCGCGAGCAGACTGGAATAGCGCCCGTACCCGCCCTTGCGCGCGAAGTACCCGCGCACCTCCTCTTCGTCCTGGGGCATGTGCTCGCGCACGAAGCGCATCACCAGGGGCCTGCCCAGGTCGAAATCGCCCCAGCTCGGGATCGCCAGGAACAGCGCCGGATCCTTGACGTCACCCGGCGGCATCTCTTCTTCCTCGAAACCGAGGTCTTCCACCGGCACGATGTGGATCGTGCCGGTGGGCAGGTGCACGTACGCCGCGCCCTCCGAATAGGCCGCCGCACTGGCACTGACGAACTCGACCGCGTCGGAAAGCTGGGACAGGCTCACGACCGCGGCCACCGCGGCCTCCTCACTGCGCCTGCCGCGCGGCCGGCACGCCGCACACCGGCGCCTGCGCATCGTTGGACTGCAGCGCGCGCAGGTTCTTCGCCTGCGCCACCTCCATGTCGCGCGGCAGCGTCACGCCATTCTTTACGGCGAGCACTTCCGCCATGATGCTCACGGCGATTTCCGGCGGCGTCTTGCTGCCGATGTAGATGCCGATGGGACCGCGCAGGCGCTGCAGGTCGGCCGCGCTCAGGCCGAAGTGTTCCATCATGCGCTGGTGCCGCGCTTCGTTGTTGCGCCGGCTGCCGATGGCGCCGACGTAGAAGGCTTCGGTCTTCAGCGCCTCCATCAAGGCCAGGTCATCCAGCTTGGGATCGTGCGTCAGGGCCACCACGCAGCTGCGGCGGTCGGGCCGGAACGCGGCCACCACGTCGTCGGGCATGTCGCTCACCACGCGCGCACCCGCCACGCTCCAGGCGCCGCGGTACTCCTCGCGCGGATCGCACACCGTCACGGCGAAACCGCTGAACAGCGCCATGGTCGCCAGGTACTCGGTGAGCTGGCCGGCGCCGATCAGCAGCATGCGGTACTCGGGGCCGAAGGTGTTGTGCAGCATGCCGTCGGCCAGCGCCAGTTCCTCGGGGGCCTGTGCCTCTTCCAGCGTGACGGCGCCGTCGGCCAGCCGCACGCCGCGGCGCATCAGCCGGCCCGCCTCCAGTGCCTCGACCAGGCGCGCCAGCGCCTGCGCATCGGGGTCGTATTCGAGCAGCAGTTCCAGCGTGCCGCCGCAGGGCAGGCCGAAGCGGTGCGCCTCGTCGGCGGTGACGCCGTACTTCACGAAGCCGGGGGCACCGGAGGGCATGGCCTGGTTGGCCGCGCGGCCCGCATAGGCCTGGGTGTGGCGGTAGATCAGGTCGTCCTCGATGCAGCCGCCGCTGACGGAGCCGACCACCGCGCCGTCTTCGGCCAGCGCCATGATGGAGCCGATGGGCCGCGGCGACGAGCCCCAGGTGCGCACCACCGTCGCGAGCAGGGCACGCTTGCCGGCACGCCGCCAGTCGCGCAGCGTGCGCAGCACCATCACGTCAAGATTTTCCATGGCCTATTGTCCTTCCGGTGGCGGCCGCGCGCAGGCGGCTCAGCGCAACAGGAACAGCGCCGCCAGCACCACCGCGACGCCCACACCCACCCAGACCCACACCGGCGGCCGCTGGCG
>JAEZKX010000251.1 GCA_023436025.1 Pseudomonadota bacterium
GCTGTACCCGGCGCGCGCTGCCGGCGCGCAGCGCCACGTCGAAGTCGATCGCATCGCCGTCGCCGCGCAGTTGCAGCGGCCCCGACAGCGGCAGCGCCGCCATGCTGCGATGCAACTGCGCCGGATCGACGCCATCGACGCGCCCCTCGAACTGCCAGCCCTGCCCTTCCCAGCTGCCCTCGCCCGCGACCGTGCCGCCGCCCAGCTGCGCCCACAGCTCGCGCACCAGCGCCGTGCCATCGCGCCACTCGCCCTCGGCACGCGCGCTCGCCACCGGCAAGCGGCCGGTGTCCCAGGGTCCCGCGAGATCGTTGCGCACGTCCGCGCGCAGTTGCCAGCGCGAAGGCCCGGCGGGCGCCACTTCGACCCGGCCGGACAGGCGTGTGTGCGGCGCCGCCAGCCAGAACTGCGCCAGGTCCAGCTGGCGGAAATCCGCCGCGCCGCGCGGCACCGGCATGGCGGCGAAGGGCGTGATGCGCGCCGTGGCATCGGCGCTGGGCAGGTGCTCGCCCGCCGCGCCAGGCTGCGCCACCCGCAATTGCGCGCTGGCCTCGAACTGGTCCAGCGGGCCCTGCGCGCGCGCCTCGAACTGCAGCGGCACCGGCGTTTCCGTGCCCGGCACCGGCGCGGCGAAGCGGCCGGCCAGTTGCGCATCCAGCGTCATGGGACGCAGCGCCAGCAGCGTCGCTTCGCCGCCGTAGCTGCCGCCCGCCAGCTGCAGCGCATCCAGCCGCAGGCTGTGCTTGAGGCCGTCGAAACCGTAGCGGCCGGCGATGCCGGTGGCCTCCACGCGCGTGGTGCCGCGGTACTCGAAGCGGCCGATCGCGGCCTCGTCCAGCACGACGCGCCAGGGCAGCTGCAGCGATTCGGGCTGGCGCAGCGGTTCGCCGGTGGCCGGCCGCGTGTCGACCACGAGCACCGAAGCCGCCTTCACCTGGTCCAGGCGCAAGGTCTTGGACAGCAGCGCGAGCGGCCGCCACTCCAGCTGCGCCTGCCGCACTTCCACCCGCAGGCCGTCCGCCTCGTAGGCGAGGCGGTCGATGCGCCAGCCCGAACGCAGCGAGCCGCGCACGCCCTCGCTCACCAGCGGCCGGCCCTGCGCGACGCGCTTCAACACCCACTCCAGCGAGCCGTCCTGGCCCGCCCACCACCACAGGCCGGCTCCCGCCCCGACCAGCAGGAGGCCGGCCGCCAGCAGCACGCCGGTGGTCCAGCGCGCGATGCGGGCACGGCTGCCGGTCAAAACGAGAACCCCGCGGTGAAGTGCAGCCGGAACTTGCGCGCCTGCACGCCGTAGGCCACGGCCGCCTCCACCGGGCCCACCGGGCTCTTCCACCGCACGCCGGTGCCCACGCCATACTTGGGACGCAGCTTGCCCAGCTGGTCGGCGACCGCGCCTGCATCCACGAACAGCGTGCTCTCGAACTCGGTCAGGCGTCCGTTGCGGCGGATCGGCCGCTGCCACTCCACGCTGCCCACGCCCAGGAAGCGGCCGGGGCCGATGTAGCCGCCGCCGAGCGGCACGCCGATGTCCAGGTAGCGGTAGCCGCGCACCGTGGTGTCGCCCCCGGTGCGGAACAACTGGGTCGCGGGAATCTTGGCATCGGCGCGCGTCAGCACCGCGCCGAATTCGCCGCGCAGCTGGATGCGCCCGTTTTCCAGCGGCTTGAAGCCGAGGCCGCGCAGCACCGTGCGCTGGAAGAAGTTGCGGTCGCCTTCCAGCGTGTAGCCGGCGCCCAGCTCGAAGCCGTAGCCGTGGCCGCCCGTGGGGTACGGCCAGGTGTTGAAGTAGCGGCCGGTCCAGACGTAGTTGACGCTCGCGGCCGCGCCATCGCCCGTGTCCTCGGGCGTCAGCGACACATTGCGCGGGTTCTGCACCGACGAGCGCTCGTACTGCAGGTACCAGTTGCGGTCGATGTGGTCGCTCAGCTGGAAGCGGCCGGCGCGCAGGCGCTGGCTGTGGGTCAGCAGGCGGTCGTCGTCCAGGCGCTCGGCACGCCCCAGCACCGACCAGCGCCAGCCCTTCTCGTCGGGGATGGCGATCCACTCGCTCTGCGCGAAGGGGTTCTTGCGCTCCGCCTGCAGCTTGGTCACGGCGCGCCAGCCGATCACCGGCAAGCGGTTGTGCGTGTGTTCGACGGTGGCGCGCGGCCCGCCGTCGGTGGTGAAGCCAAGGCCCAGCACCAGTTTCTGCAGGCGCGCCTCGCGCACCGTCACCTGCACCGGCGCCGCCGCGGGGTCGCCCTGCGGGTCGACGAAGATGAAGGCGGAATCGAAGTAGCCACTGCCCGCCAGGCGCAGCTGCGCCTGCACGATCTGCTCCTGGTCGTAGATCGAGCCCACCGGCAGGCGCGCCAGGCGCGGCACCAGCAGCGGGTCGTAGCGCTCGATGCCGGTCACGCGCATCTCGCCCAGCCGGAACAGCGCGCCGGAATCCAGCCGCAGGCCCAGCCGGGCCTGGCTGGTGGCGGCGTCGACATCGGCCAGGCTGTAGCTGATGCGACCTGCGGGATAGCGCCGCGCCAGCAGCGCGCGCAGGGCACCGGCCTTGGCCGCGTCCCAGGCTTCCTGGCTGAAGGGCTGGCCCGCGGGCAGGGCCCAGTCGGACTGGATCTCGTTGCGCTGCTTGATGGCGTCGCGGTCGCTGCTGGTGGCGATGTCGCCCTCGAACTGCAGGTCGACGGCGCGCACCACGGTCACCGGGCCGGGCTCGACCGCCACCACGATGGTCGGCCGGGCGCCGCGCTCGCGGGTGATGCGCACGTCCGGCGCGAAGTAACCTTGCGTGGCCAGCAGCTCGCGCGCGTCCTTCTCGGCCAGCACGATCAGGCGTGCCATCTCGGCATCGTCGAGGTCGTCCACCTCGCGGTAGCGGCGCAATTCGAGGTGGCGCTCCAGCAGCTCGCGCAGCGCGTCGGGGGCCCGCACCACCAGGTCGAAGGCCGGCTGCTGCTGGGCCAGGACGGCCACCGGCACAAGGCCGAGCAGCGCCAGGGCCATGGCCACGAGGAGCTTGCGAATCATGAGCCCGCCACTATGGGGCGTGTCACGACAGGGGAACGTAGGCGGAATTCGACTCATGCATGGGACGGGTGGTACCCCGATAATCGCACCATGCGAATCCTCCACACCATGCTGCGCGTGGGCGACCTGCAGCGCTCCATCGATTTCTACACCCGGGTGCTGGGCATGAACCTGCTGCGCACCACCGAGCGGCCCGAGCAGAAGTACTCGCTTGCCTTCGTCGGCTACGGCACCAACCCCGAGCACGCCGAACTGGAACTGACCTACAACCATGGTGTCGAGAAGTACGAGATGGGGACGGCCTACGGCCATATCGCCATCGCGGTGGCCGACGCCTACGCGGCCTGCGACAAGATCCGCGCAGCCGGCGGCAACATCACGCGCGAACCGGGCCCGGTCAAGGGCGGCTCCACCGTGATCGCCTTCGTGACCGATCCGGACGGCTACAAGATCGAGCTGATCCAGCGCGACAACGCCTGAGGGCTTGGTGGATCCCCGCAGGGTGGGCTGGCGCCAAGGCGCACCTTCGATCCCGCAACGTCGCGCTCGCCCCGGGCACACCCTACTTCCGCCGCAATCCCGCCGCCTCGCGCGCAAGCCGCGTGATCTCGGCCCAGTCCCCGCGCTGCACCGCCTGGGCGGGCGTCAACCACGAGCCACCCACGCAGGCCACGTTGGGCAGGGCCAGGAAGTCGGCGGCGTTGTTGGCCGTGATGCCGCCCGTGGGACAGAACACGACATCGTTGAAGGGTCCGTGCCATGCCTTCAGCATGGCCGCGCCGCCGGCCGGCACGGCGGGAAAGAACTTCAGCGCGGTGTAGCCGTCCTCCTGCGCCTGCATGATCTCGCTGCCGCTCGAGACGCCCGGCAGCAGCGGCAGGCCCAGCTCGTGGCAGGCCCTGCCCACCGCATGCGTATAGCCAGGGCTGACCGCGAAGCGCGCGCCGGCCAGCGCGGCGGCCTGGGCATCGGCCGCGCTGCGCACGGTGCCCGCGCCCACCACCGCGTCCGGCACGTCCCTGGCCATCGCCTCGATGCAGGCCAGCGCCGCCGGGGTGCGCAGCGTCACCTCCAGCATGCGGATGCCGCCCGCCACGAGGGCGCGCGCCAGCGGCACGGCATGGGCGATTTCGTCCAGCACGATCACCGGGATCACCGGCGCATCGGCCATCACCTCGCGCGGACCCAGGATCACAGCCATGTGCACGCTCCTTCTTCCGCGGCCAGCGCATTGCGCCGCATGCCGGCGAACAGCTCGCGGCCCATGCCCCAGCCGTTGGCCTCGGCCAGCTGCGGCGGCAGCGTCGCCGGCTCGCGCCGATTCCATTCCTGTTCGTCCACCAGGGCCTGCAGGTGGCCCGCCACCGCATCGAGCCGCACGATGTCACCGTCGCGCAGCCTGGCCAGCGGGCCGCCGGCGGCGGCTTCTGGCGACACGTGGATGGCCGCCGGCACCTTGCCCGAGGCGCCGCTCATGCGGCCGTCGGTCACCAGCGCCACCCTGAAGCCCTTGCCCTGCAGCACCGCCAGCGGCGGCGTCAGCTTGTGCAGCTCCGGCATGCCGTTGGCCTTGGGCCCCTGCCACCGCACCACGCAGACCAGGTCGCGCTCCAGCTCGCCCGCCTTGAAGGCGGCCAGCAGGGCCTCCTGGCTGTCGAAGACCCGCGCCGGCGCCTCGATCACATGGCGGTCTTCCGGCACCGCCGACACCTTGATGACGCAGCGGCCCAGGTTGCCGGTCAGCAGCTTGAGGCCGCCGGTGGGGCTGAAAGGCGCCGTCGCCGGCCGCACCACGCTCTCCTCGCGCGAAGGCCCGATGTCGCTCCACACCAGGGCCTGCGTGACGGCGTCCTTCGCCGGCTCGCGCGTGTACGCGCGCAGGCCGCCTTCGCGCACGGTCAGCACGTCCTCGTGCATCAGGCCGGCGTCCAGCAGTTCGCGGATCACATAGCCCGGCCCACCCGCGGCCTGGAACTGGTTCACGTCGGCCACGCCGTTGGGATAGACGCGCGCCAGCAGCGGCACCACGCCCGAGAGCTCGCTGAAGTCGTTCCAGTCGATGTGGATGCCGGCCGCGCGCGCCACCGCCACCCAGTGGATCAGGTGGTTGGTGGAGCCGCCGGTGGCCAGCAGCGCCACCATCGCGTTGACGATGCAGCGCTCGTCGACCAGGCGGCCGATGGGCGTGAAGCGCCGGGCCGGAAGGATCGCCAGCACCGTGCGCATCGCCTCGCGCGTGAGGTCCTCGCGCAGCGCCTGCTGGGGCTGCACGAAGGCGCTGCCCGGCACGTGTAGGCCCATGGCCTCCATCAGCATCTGGTTGCTGTTGGCCGTGCCGTAGAAGGTGCAGGTGCCCTGCGTGTGGTAGGCCTGGGACTCGGCCTCCAGCAGCTCGGCGCGGCCGACCATGCCCTGCGCCGCCAGCTCGCGCACCTGCGCCTTCTTGCTGTTGGACAGGCCGCTGGGCATGGGTCCGCCGGGCACGAAGACGGTGGGCAGGTGGCCGAAGTGCAGCGCGCCGATCAGCAGGCCGGGCACGATCTTGTCGCAGATGCCCAGCATCAGCGCGCCGTCGAACACGTCGTGGCTGAGACCGACGGCCGTGGCCATGGCGATGGTGTCGCGCGAGAACAGGCTGAGCTCCATGCCGGCCGTGCCCTGCGTGACGCCGTCGCACATGGCCGGCACGCCTGCGGCGACCTGGGCCGTCGCTCCGTGCCGGCGCGCCTCGTCCTTGAGGATGTCCGGGAAGCGGCCATACGGCGCATGGGCCGACAGCATGTCGTTGTAGGAGTTGACGATGGCGATGTTGGGCGCGCGCTCGGCGACGACACGCAGCTTGTCGTTGCCCGGCATGCCGGCGAAGGCGTGGGCGACGTTGGCGCAGCCCAGGCGATCGGCGCCGCGGTCGCGCCCGGCCATCTGGTCGAGCCGGGCCAGGTAGGTGGCGCGGCTGGCGCGGCTGCGTTCGCGGATGCGCTCGGTCACCGCCGCGAGGACGGGGTGGAGGTTCATGGCGGAGGCTGAATGGAAGCGTTGCTTCCATCCTAACCGCGCGTGCGGGCACGTGGGTGGCCCGGCCCGGCCTGCGAAGCCCGGCGCGGCCAGCGACGCCCGGACAGCCGGACGCAAACGTCGCAAAGACACGCAAAGGTCGCCAAAAAAATCCCGAAGAAATATCCGGTCGTTCCTTGTGCGACTTTCGCGAAACTTCGCGACTTTTGCGTCCGGCTGTCCGGCTTTCCGGCTCCCCCGCTGCCATTCGGTAGAGTCGCAGTCCATGACCCCACCCTCGCCCCTCGCCCGCGACCCGCAAGCCATGCTGGAGGCGGCCATGCGGCAGTGGGGCGGGCAGGAGGATCTCTGGCTGTTCGGCTACGGGTCCCTGATCTGGCGGCCGGACTTCGACTTCGCCGAGCGGCGGCCGGCGCTGGTGCACGGCTGGCACCGGGCCCTGAAGATGTGGAGCCGCGTCAACCGCGGCACGCCCGAAAATCCGGGGCTGGTGTTCGCATTGCTCTCCGGGGGCTGCTGCCGCGGCATGGTGTTCCGCATCCGTCAACACGACGCCGCCGCGGTGCTGGCCCGGCTGTGGGAGCGCGAAATGGTGCTGGCCACCTACGACCCGCGCTGGCTGGCCGCGCGCACCCCACAGGGGCCGGTGCGCGCACTGGCGTTCACGCTGTCGCGCCAGAGCCCCAGCCACACCGGCGAACTCACCGAGGCCGAGTACCGCCGCATCTTCGCCGAGGCCCGGGGCCTCTACGGCACCACCCACGACTACGCGCACCGCACGCTGGAGGAGCTGCGGCGCCACGACATCCGCGACCGCAATCTCGAGCGCCTGCTCAAGCGGCTGCGGGAGAGCTAGCGACCGCGTCAGCCAGCTGGGGCTGTCACGCCTTGTGATAAGCGCAAGGGAGTCTGCGGCCTACGTTGCGGCCATGGCCGCGAAACCAGAATGGCCTTCCTCGTTCTTCCGCAACGGCAGGCAGCGGGATGTGCAATGCGCCACCGCGGCCGCAACTCACGCCGAGGTACACCCATGAAATGGCAGCAACTGCTCCTGGCCCCGCTGGGCGCGATCGCGCTCGCAGGCCCGATCACCGGCGAGGCTTGCACGGCCTTGCTCTATGGCGACGCCAACAACCGCATGTACGCCGGTCGGACGGTGGAACTCGGCGAAGAGATTCCCTACCAGCTCAGCTACGTTCCCCCCGGCAGGCGCTACAGCTCCAGCCCCGACCAGCATCGGCCGCTGGACTACACCACGCGCTACGGCATGCTGGTGCTGACCCTGCCCTTCCGCGTGCCCACGGCCGCCGCGCCGCTGGTGCCGGCCGACCAGAAGGTGCTGGAAGGCATGAACGACCGGGGCCTGACCTTCAGCCTCCTGGCCTATGCCTCGGCCAAGGGACCGCGCGACACGGTCGCCAAGACCCGCCAGGTGCTCTCGGCCCTGGACCTGGGCAGCTGGGCGCTCGGCCAGTTCGACAGCGTGGCGGCCGTCAAGGCCGCATTGCAGCGGCAACCGGTGGTGCTGGCGCCGCTGGCCCGGCTGGGCGGCGGCCAGCCCCCGGTCCACTTCATCGCCCACGACCGCACCGGCGCCTCGATCGTCATCGAATTCGCGGACGGCAAGCAGAACGTCTACGACAACCCCACCGGGGTGATGACCAATGGCCCCAGCTTCCTCTGGCACCTCACCAACCTCGGCAACTACACCTACCTGGACAACGTCGACAAGCCGGAAACCACCTTCGGCAAATTCGTCGCCAGGCAACCGGACGCCGGCAGCGCGACCGCCGCCCTGCCGTCGTCCGACACCTCGGTCGGCCGCTTCGTGCGCGCGGCCTATTACGCCAAGTTCGCCCAGAAGGTGCGCGATCCGGACGAGGCGGTGCTGACCCTGGCCCATGTCATGAACAACTTCGACCGGCCCAAGGACATCACCATCGACCTGCGCGGCGGCGGCGCCGAAGGCGGCGGCACGAACACCGCGCAGGCGACGCCGTCGACCGAATACACCTCCGTCACCGTCCTGAGCGATCTCGAGCGCAAGCGGCTCTATGTGCGCGACTACGGCGCGCTCAACTATACCGGCTTCGACCTCGTGCGCCTCGGCGCCGCCGGGCAGCCGCGCACCGTGCCGCTGGCCACCGTGAAGAACTGGGGCCTCGACGGCACCGACGCGCTGCTGCGGTCGGCGTCGTCCTGATCCAAGCGCCTGGCCTTCGCCACGGCCGACGTGAACCAACCCGGACCCGCCACCGTGCCGGCGCGCGCCGGCGGCGCCGGCCGTCGTCTCGTACGCGCCGGTCAGGAACGCAGCAGGCGCTCGGCCGCGGCCAGGTCGTCGACCGTGTCGATGTCGATGCGGATGCCGGCATCGGCCAGCGGCAGCAGCCCCAACCTGCCCTGGGCATCGCGCGATTGCACCAGCGCGCCGGCGCCGCGCGGCCCGGCGAGGGCCAGCAGTTCGTCGCGGCAGGCGCGGGCGAAGCCGACCGGGTGGCCGCGTTGGCCGGCATGCGTCGGCACCACCACCTCGTGCGCGCGTAACGCCTCGGCCACAGCGCGGAAGGAGGCGGGCTGCACCAGCGGCAGGTCGCCCGGCACCACCAGCCAGCCGCCCGCATCCGCCGTGGCCCGGACGGCCGCCGCGATGGAGTCGCCCATCCCGGGATGACCAGCGTCTTCCAGATGCACCCGCAGGCCGCTGGCGCGCGCCGCGGCCAGCGTGTGCTCCAGCACCGGGCGGCCGGCCAGCAGCGCGCGCAGCTTGGAACCCTGGCCGCCCGAGGCGGTGAAGCGTTCGCCGCGGCCGGAGGCCAGGACCAGGATGACGGGCTCGGACATGGACCGACTGTAGCCCGAACATAATCCGGTCATGAGCACCCGCATCGCCGATCTCCGCAAGAGCTACGAACGCGCCGAACTGAGCGAGGAAGCCTCGCATGCCGATCCGCTGGCCCAGTTCCACCAATGGCTGGAGGAGGCCATCGCCGCCGAAGTGCCCGAGCCCAATGCGATGACGCTGGCCACCGTCGGCAGCGACCTGCGCCCGAGCACGCGCGTGGTGCTGGTCAAGGGCTACGACCAGCGCGGCATCGTCTGGTACACCAACTACGAGAGCCGCAAGGGCCTGGAGCTGGCCGGCAATCCCTATGCCGCCCTGCAGTTCCACTGGGTGGAGCTGGAACGCGTGGTGCGCATCGAGGGCCGCGTCGAGAAAGCCGGCGCCGACGAGAGCGATGCCTACTTCGCCAGCCGCCCGCTGGACTCGCGCATCGGCGCCTGGGCCAGCCCGCAGAGCCAGGTGATCAGCGGCCGCGGCGTGCTGGTGGCCAACGCGGCCAAGTACAGCGCGCAGTTCCTGCTGAATCCCCCGCGCCCGCCGCACTGGGGCGGCTACCGGCTGGTGCCGGACCAGTGGCAGTTCTGGCAGGGCCGCAAGAGCCGCCTGCACGACCGCCTGCGCTACACGCTGCGCGACGGCGCGTGGTTGCGCGAACGCCTGGCGCCCTGAGCGGGAGCATGCGCCGACGCCGAGGGGCCGCCGCCGCTGCTGGCGGCCTTCACGCGTGCGACAACTTCAGTCCCACGATGCCGGCCAGGATCATGCCCACGCACAGCAGGCGCACGACCGTCGCCGGCTCCTTGAACAGGACGATGCCCAGCAGCACCGTGCCGACCGCGCCGATGCCGGTCCACACCGCATAGGCCGTGCCCACCGGCAGCGTCTTCATCGCCCAGGCCAGGAGCAGGACGCTCACCACCATCGCAGTGATGGTGCCGACCGACGGCCAGAGGCGCGTGAAGCCCTCCGTATACTTCAGGCCGATCGCCCAGCCCACCTCGAACAAGCCGGCGATCACCAGCACCACCCACGCCATGCAACGCTCCCATGCCGAAAAGCCGCGAGGCTACCTCGGCGCCCGCTGGCGCTGGGTCATGGCCTGCCTTGTGGCCCTGGTCCTGACTCAGGCATTGGGGCTGGCGCACCGGGTCGCCCACGGCGCCGGGGTGCCGGCGAACGAGGCTGTCACGCAGCACGAGCACAACGCCCTCGAAGCGCTGTTCCCGCACCACGACGCTGCCGACTGCCTGCTGCTCGATGGCCTGCTGCCGGGCGCCTGCTCCACCGCCACGCCATCGCTGCCCGCCCTGCTGCCGCCCGTCGGCCTGCTGGCGCAAGGGCATGCCGACTTCGTCGCCCGCCAGGCGGCGCTGTTCGACGCCCGCGGACCGCCCGTTTCCCGCTGAACCCCTGCGTGATCCGCACGCGGACGCTTCGCGCGCCCGCGCGTGGCCGTTCCTTTTCTTCAGCGAGAAACCAATCCATGCGCAAGCTTTTCCTCGCGCTCCCCGTGCTGCTGTCCGCGGCAATGGTGGCGGCGCAATCGACGTTTTCCGAATGGCAGGCCGGCGCCGTGCTGGACCTGTCCGCCTCCTCGCGCGCGCTGGCGCTGCAAGGCCGCGACCGGGGCCTGTCCCTCGGCCACAGCGACATCAGCGCCTCCGGTCCGCTCGGCCGCCACTTCCAGGCGCAGCTGAGCGGCGCCGTGCACAGCCACGGGCGCAAGGTCGAACCCGAACTGGAAGAGGCCTGGCTGCAGACCCGCACCCTGCCCGCGGGCCTGCAACTGCGCGGCGGCCGCTTCGCCTCGCAGCTGGGCTACCTGAACGAGCAGCACCCCCACAACGACGACTTCATCCAGCGGCCCCTGCTGTACCGCGCCTTCCTGGGCGGCCACTGGAGCGACGACGGCGTGCGGCTGAACTGGGTGGCGCCGACCGACCTGTACCTGCGCCTCGGGCTCGAAGCCTTCCGCGGCCGCGGCCTGGTGGAGGACGCGCCGGGCCGCCGCACACCGGGCGCGATCGTCCTGTCCGGCCGCGCGGGCGGCGACCTCGGCGCGAGCCACAGCTGGCAGGCCGGGCTGTCCTACCTGCGCAACCGGCGCGCCGCAACGGGTGCGCACCCCCACGAGGAAGAAGGCGAAGGACACGGGGAGGAAGACGGCGGGCACGCCGCGCAGCACGACCACCACCACGCCCATGGCGCGGCCTACGGCGGCCGCCACCTGTGGCTGGCGGAGCTCGCCTTGGAAGTGGGCGCCGCAGGGCAACAACCGGCAGCAGCAGCTGCGGGTGGCCTACGAGCATGCCCTCGTGCGCGGCATCGGCCGCTTCGCCACGGGTAGCGATCGCCACCAGGCCGGCTACCTGAGCGTGGTCTACCGCTTCGCCCCTTCGTGGGAAGCGGGCGTGCGGGCCGACCTGCTGCGGATGCGCGAGCCGCACGGCGACCACTTCCACGATGGGCGCATGCGCGAAGCGGCGCTGATGCTGGCCTACAAGCCCACCCATCTGCAAACCGTGCGGCTGCAGTACACGCACCAGCGCGACCGCGGCGGCTTCGACGGCGCCGCGCGCGCCGTGCAGCTGCAGTACATCGTCAACTTCGGAGCCCACCCCGCCCATGCGTTCTAGCACCCTGCTCTCCCTCGTGCTGGCCGCGAGCGGCTGGCTGGCTGCCGGCAGCGCCCAGGCGCTGGCGGTGTTCACCTGCGAACCGGAGTGGGCCGCGCTGGTGCGCGTGCTGGCGCCGCAGGCGCAAGTGCGCAGCGCCACGCATGCACGCCAGGACCCGCACCACATCGAAGCCCGGCCCGGCCTGATCGCGGCGCTGCGCAGGGCCGACCTGGCGGTGTGCACCGGCGCGTCGCTGGAGGCCGGCTGGCTGCCCATGCTGCAGCAGCGCGCGGGCAATGCGCGCGTGCAGGACGGCGCACCCGGCATGCTGTTCGTCGCGCAGGGCATGACGCTGCTCGATCCGCGCCCAGGTGCGGGCGGCTCGCCGTTTGCGGGCGACGTGCATGCGCAGGGCAATCCGCACCTGCAGCTGGATCCGCACCGGCTGCTGCAGGTGGCGCAGGCGCTCGCCCAGCGGCTGCAGCAGCTCGACCCGGCCCGGGCCGATGCGTACCGCGCCCGCCTGGCCGACTTCGAGGCCGACTGGCGCCGCCGCATCGCCGGATGGGAGCAGCGGGCCGCGCCGCTGCGCGGCAGCAAGGTGGCGGCGCAGCACACCACCTTCGCCTACCTGTTCCAGTGGCTCGGCATCACGCAGGTGGCGGACCTGGAGCCCACGCCCGGCCTGCCGCCGACGGCGGCGCACCTGCAGCACGTGCTGGAACAGGCGCGCAGCGCCAAGCCGCGCGCCATCGTCGTCCCGACCTACCAGGACCCGCGCCCGGCGCAGTGGCTGGCGCAGCAGCTGGGCGGCGTGCCGGTGCTGCAGCTGCCGGCCACGGTGACGCAGGAGCCGCCCACGGCGACGCTGGCCGCCCTGTTCGACGCGCTGATCGCGCAGCTGCTCGCGGCGGGCCGCTGATGGCCGGCGAACTCGCATGGCTGGCCGCCCCGCTGGCGGCGCTGGCCGCGGCCTGCCTGGTGCTGGTGCCGCTGGGTGCGCAGGTGCTGGCGCGCGGGGTGGTCTTCATCGACCTCGCCGTCGCCCAGGTGGCCGCCTGCGGCGCGCTGGCC
>JAEZKX010000278.1 GCA_023436025.1 Pseudomonadota bacterium
CCATCCGCGCCCACCACCTGGGGGTGCACGGCCGGCCCGGGGCGCGCACGGGTGGCCGGGTCGATGGCATGGATCTCCAGCCGCGCGCCCGGCAGCGGCAGGTTGTTGGCGAAGTTGCCCGAGCGCGGATCCAGCGGGTCCAGGCCCGCGCCGGTCACGCGGCCGCCCAGGACCACGCGGTCTTCCGGCAGCACCTGCACGGTGGCCGGCGCGCGGCCGGTGATGAAGCGGAAGGCGTGGGCGAAGGCGGCCTCGGAGAACGAGGTCTCGCGGTGGTCGGCGCGCGGGATGACGACGTTGGTGGCGCCCTGGAGCGCCGGGCCGTCGTAGCCCACGTTGGTTTTCAGGTTGCGGTCACCGATCCAGGCGCCGTGCGGCTGCGCATACTTGTCGTTGCTGTCGGAGCGGATCGTCATCCACTTCACCGGGCCGGTGACTTCGTCGCCGGCGGCGTTCTTGGGCGCGTTGAGCGCCTGCAGGAAGGGGCCATTGCCGGCGAATTCGCTGCCGGGGTTGCGTCCGGGCACGTTCCAGATGCCGTGGTTGGGCACCCCGCCCAGGATGGCGTGGCTCACCGTGGCGGCGCCGCCGCCGTTCTGGATGTAGTTGCGGATGGCGTTGCCGCCGCGCGAGTTGCCCACCAGCACGACCCGGCTGGCGCCGTGCGCCTTCAGCGCGCGGTCGACCTCCGCCTTCAGGGCGGCCATGTGGTCGGCGGTGGAACTGCGCCCCGGCTGCGGCCGGGTGTCGTCGTCGCGCGCCAGCGGGAAGGGCAGGTCGAAGGCGTGCAGCCGCTCGCGCGGCCAGCCGTTGGATTCGAAGCGCCAGATCGTGGTCTGCCACAGCGAGGCGTTGTCGCCGTTGCCGTGGACGAAGACGATGGGCGGATACGCGGCGAGCGAGGGCGCCGTGGTGGCGCAGCCGGCGGCAAGAAGGGCGCCGCCGGAATAGCCGAGGAAGCGTCTGCGGGTGGTCATGGTCGTCCGTGTGAGGTAGGCTCGCGCAGCGAGTGCACCATCCGCGGACGCAAGCATGGTGTGCGCGCTGCGCGAGCACACCTGCGCATCCGCTACGCGAACACCCCTGCCGTGTCCTGCATTCTTTCCGAGACCTCGCCCAGCTGGTGCAGGGTATCCCCGTAAACCAGTTCCAGCTGCGTGAGCTTCTTGAAGTAGTGGCTGCCGATGTATTCGTCGGTCACGCCGATGCCGCCGTGCAGCTGCACCGCGTTCTGGCCGATGAAGCGCATGGACACGCCCAGCTGGTACTTGGCGCGCGCCAGCGCGCGGCGGCGTTCCTCGGTGGGCGCATTCAGCTTGAGCGAGGCGTAGTAGCTCATGGACCGCGCCAGTTCCAGCTGCATCTTCATGTCGGCGACGCGGTGGCGCAGCGCCTGGAAGGTGGCCAGCGTGGTGCCGAACTGCTTGCGCGTGTTCATGTACTCCGCCGTCACCTGCAGGGTCTTGTCGAGGACGCCCACCGCCTCGGCGCAGGCCGCGGCGATGCCGATGTCGACCGCGTGCTCCAGGGCCGCCAGGCCGTCGGCCGCCACCAGGGCGGCGGGCGCGTCGCGCAGGCTCACTTCCGCCGCGCGGCCCCCTTCCATGGTGCCGTAGCCGCGCGCCTGCACGCCCGGGGCCTGCCGCTCCACCAGGAACAGCGCGATCCTGCCGTCGGCGCGTGCCGGCACCAGGTAGGCATCGGCCTGGTCGCCGACCGGCACCACGCTCTTGTCGCCGCTGACCGTCCAGCCGTCGCCAGCGCGCGTCGCCTGGGCCTCGCAGGCATCGAGGCGGTAGCGGGCCTTGCGCTCCTGGTAGGCCAGCACCACCAGCGCCTCGCCGCCGGCCAGCCGGGGCAGCCAGGCCTGCTGCAGCTCGCTGCCGGCGTAGCCGCCGATGACGCCGCTGGCGATGAGGGTCTGGGCGAGCGGCTCCAGCACCAGGCCGCGCCCGAGCTCCTCCATCACGACCATCGCCTCGACCGGGCCCATGCCCATGCCGCCGTGTTCCTCGGCCACGTACAGGCCTGCCAGGCCCAGGTCGGCCAGTTCGCCGTAGGCGCCGCGGTCGAAGCCGCCGGCCGCGGCGATGGCGCGCCGGCGTTCGAAGCCGTAGCTGCGGTCGACCCACTTGCGCACGGCGTCGCGCAGCTGTTCCTGGTCGTCGGTGAAATCAAAATCCATGTCTCGTTCCTCGCTTGGCGGCTGGTGTGTGACGTCTGTGCATGCGTGCGTCGTGGCGGTCGCCCGGCATCAGCCGAGGACGACCTGCGCCACGATGTTGCGCTGCACCTCGTTGGAGCCGCCGTAGATCGTCGTCTTGCGCATGTTGAAGTAGCTCGCCGCCAGCGGCGCGAGGTAGGCGGCGCCCACGTGCTCGCCCTGGTAGCCGGCCTCCATGGCCTCGCGCACGAAGGGCAGGGCATAGGGGCCCGCGGCCAGCATCATCAGCTCGGTGTAGCGCTGCTGGATCTCGCTGCCCTTGATCTTGAGCAGGCCCGCGATCTCCAGCGGGTTCTTGCCGGACTTCTCGGCCGACAGCACCCGCAGCACCAGCATCTCCAGGGCCACCACGTCGACTTCGAGCTTGGCGATCTCGTCGCGGAAGCGCCGGTCGTCGTACACGCCCTCGTTCCTGGCGATGCGCTTGAGGCGTTCCAGCTCGCGCTTGGCGCGGTTGACGTCGGCGATGTTGGTGCGCTCGTGCGACAGCAGGTGCTTGGCGTAGGTCCAGCCCTTGTTCTCCTCGCCGATCAGGTTCTCGGCAGGCACTTCGACGTTGTCGAAGAAGACCTCGTTCACCTCGTGCTCGCCGTCCAGCATGATGATGGGCCGCACGGTGACGCCGGGCGACTTCATGTCGATCAGCAGGAAGGAGATGCCGGTCTGCGGCTTGCCTTCGGTGGAGGTGCGCACCAGGCAGAAGATCCAGTCGCCATGCTGCGCCAGCGTGGTCCAGGTCTTCTGGCCGTTGACGATGTACTTGTCGCCCCTGCGTTCGGCCCGGGTCTTGAGCGAGGCCAGGTCCGAGCCGGAACCCGGCTCGCTGTAGCCCTGGCTCCACCAGACGTCGCCGCTGGCGATGCCGGGCAGGAAGCGCTGCTGCTGCTCGGGCGAGCCGAAGGCCATGATCACCGGCGCCACCATCACCGGGCCGAAGGGCACGATGCGCGGCGCGCCGGCCAGCGCGGTCTCTTCCTCGAACAGGTGCTTCTGCACCGCGGTCCAGCCGGGGCCGCCGAACTGCTTGGGCCAGCCGTAGCCCAGCCAGCCCTTCTTGCCGAGGATGCGGGCCCAGCGCTGCATGTCGTCGCGCGACAGCCGCAAGGCGTTGTGCACCTTGTGGGAAATGTCCTGGGGCAGGTTGTCGCGCACCCAGGCGCGGATGTCTTCCCTGAATTGCTGTTCTTCAGGGGTAAAGGCGAGGTCCATTCACGTCTCCGGAGATCCTGTCGATTTAAGCACGGTCGTTCGCTTCGGGCTGTCCGGGCGGCGACAAACCCAACTGCGCGGCCATATCCTGCACCTGGGCGCGCAGCTGCGCGACCTCCATTTCGAGTGCGGACAGGCGGGCCAGCAAGGCGGATTCGTCGGGGCCGCCGGCCTGCGCGGCCGGCGCCGCGGTCGCGGTCGCGGCCTGCACCGGTCCGCACAGCAGGTGGGCCCAGCGCGCCTCGCGCGCGCCCGGAGCGCGCGGCAGCTGCACCACCAGCGGCCCGCCCTGGGCTTCGGTACGCGCGGCCAGTTCGTCGAGGAAGGCCTGCACCGACGAGATGTCGGCGAAGCGGTACCAGCGCTCGCTGTGGATGCGCAACTCGCCGGCCGTCTGCGGCCCGCGCAGCATCAGCAGGCCCAGCAACACGGCCGACTGCTCCGGCACCACCATCGCGCGCTGGAAGTTGTGCTCCCAGCGATCCACGCGGTTGCCGCGCGCGGTGAAGGCGAGCGAACGCGCCTTGAGGCCGTCGAGCGCCTGCTGCACCTCGGCTTCGCTCAGGTTGGTGACGGGCTCGCGGCTGCTGCGCTGGTTGCAGCCGGCCACCAGCGCATTGAGCGACATGGGATAGCTGTCCGGCACGGTACGCGCCTTTTCCATCAGCGTGCCCAGCACGCGCGCCTCGGCGAAGGTCAGCGGTTCCATGGGGCTGGGATAATCGTGGGCTGCATGAAGAACATCGTCATCCTGATTTCCGGCGGGGGTTCCAACATGGCCGCCATTGTGCGCGCCGCGCTGCGCGACGACTGGCAGCGGCTGTACGGGGCCTCCGTGGCCGCCGTGGTCAGCAACCGCCCCGACGCGGGCGGGCTGGCCATCGCGCGCGCGCACGGCATCGCGACGGCGGTGGTCGACCACAAGGCCTTTCCCAGCCGCGAGGCGTTCGACGCCGCCCTGGCGCAGGCGATCGACGCCCATGCGCCGGCACTGGTGGTGCTGGCCGGCTTCATGCGCATCCTCACGCCCGGCTTCGTGGCGCGCTACCAGGGCCGGCTGTTGAACATCCATCCCTCGCTGCTGCCGGCCTTTCCCGGCCTGCACACGCACCAGCGCGCGCTCGACGCCGGCTGCCGCGTGCACGGCGCCACCGTGCACCAGGTCACGGCGGAACTCGATTTCGGCCCCATCCTGGCGCAGGCGGTGGTGCCGGTGCTGCCGGGTGACGATGCCGCCGCCCTGGCGGCGCGGGTGCTGACGCAGGAGCACCTGCTCTATCCGCGCGCCATCGCCGGCTTCCTGGGAGCCGCCTGATGCATCCCAAGGCCCTGCTCGACGCTTGCAGCGAACTGGTGCGCCAGGTCCTGCGTTTCGACCACCCGGCGGACGCCATCGTCTCGCGCTTCTTCCGCGAGCACCGCGGCCTGGGCCCGCGCGAGCGCGCCACCCTGGCCGAGACCGCCTATGCGGTGGTGCGCCGCAAGCTGCTCTACGAGTACCTGGCGCGCTCCGGCTCCGGGCCGCGCGAGCGCCGGCTGGCCATCCTGGGCTTCGCCGGCCCGCGCGACTTCCTGCTGGCGGCGCTGACGCCGCAGGAGAAGGAGTGGCTGGCCGCCTGCGACGCGGTGCGGCCCGAGGAGCTGCAGGACCGCCATCGCCACAACCTGCCCGAGTGGCTGGTGCAGCCGCTGCGGGAGCAGGTGGGCGAGGGCTTCTGGCCGCTGGTAGAGGCCATGAACGCGCCGGCGCCGCTGGACCTGCGCGTCAATGCGCTCACCGACAAGCGCGAGGAGGTGCGGCAGGAACTGGCGCGGGCGGGCATCGATGCCCAGCCCACGCCCTGGTCGCCCTGGGGCCTGCGCATCGACGGCAAGCCGGCGCTGACCCGGCTCGATGCCTTCACGCGCGGCGCGATCGAGGTCCAGGACGAGGGCTCGCAGTTGCTGGCGCTGCTGACCGATGCGCGCCGTGGCCAGATGGTGGTGGATTTCTGCGCTGGCGCCGGCGGCAAGACCTTGGCCCTGGGCGCGGCCATGCGCAACACCGGGCGGCTGTACGCCTTCGACGTGTCGGCCCACCGCCTGGAGAACCTCAAGCCGCGGCTGGCGCGCAGCAAGCTGAGCAACGTGCACCCTGCGGCCATCGCCCACGAGCGCGACGAGCGCATCAAGCGGCTGGCCGGCAAGATCGACCGCGTGATCGTCGACGCCCCTTGTTCCGGGCTGGGCACCCTGCGCCGCAATCCGGACCTGAAATGGCGGCAGTCGCCCGAGGCGCTGGGCGAGCTGGCGGCCAAGCAGCAGGCGATCCTGGCCAGCGCGGCGCGCCTGCTCAAGCCGGGCGGCCGCCTCGTGTACGCCACCTGCAGCCTGCTGCGCGCCGAGAACGAGGACATCGCCCAGGCCTTCTCGGCCGCCCACGCGGATTTGCGCCCACTGCCGTTGGCCGACCTGCTGGAACAGGCCAAGGTGGCGCAGGGTGCGCGCCTGTGTACGCCCGACGGGCAGTACCTGCGGCTTTGGCCGCATCTGCACCACACCGATGGTTTCTTCGCCGCAGCGTGGGAAAAAGTCCAATAAGAACGCGCACTTGCGCGAAATCAATGACGCGGGTGAACCCGCAGCCATAAAATGGGTCGAACCCCGGCAGCACGTCGCTGCGCTTTAGAGAAAGAGACCCCCACTCCATGTTGCTTCCCGATTGGGCCGTGCTGAATGCGGCGATCGACTGGCTCGCCAACGGCCTCTGGGATCTGTCCTGGTGGCAGATCGTGCTGTACACGCTAGTCACCACTCACATCACGATCGCCGCCGTCACCATCTTCCTGCACCGGGCCCAGGCCCACCGGGCGATGGACCTGCACCCCATTCCCGCGCACTTCTTCCGCTTCTGGCTGTGGCTGGGCACGGGCATGGTGACCAAGGAGTGGGTCGCCATCCACCGCAAGCACCACGCCAAGTGCGAGACCCCGGACGATCCGCACAGCCCCCAGACCCGCGGCATCGAGACCGTGCTGTGGCGCGGCGCCGAGCTGTACCGGGCGGAAGCCAAGAACCGGGAAACCATCAAGAAGTTCGGCCACGGCACGCCCGACGACTGGATCGAGCGCAACCTGTACACCCGCTACAGCTGGCAGGGCGTGGGCCTCATGCTGATCATCGACCTGGCCCTGTTCGGCGCCATCGGCGCGGCGGTCTGGGCGGTGCAGATGCTGTGGATCCCCATCACCGCCGCCGGCATCATCAACGGCATCGGCCACTACTGGGGCTACCGCAACTTCGAGGCGCCGGACGCCAGCACCAACATCTCGCCCTGGGGCATCATCATCGGCGGCGAGGAACTGCACAACAACCACCACACCTACCCCACGTCCGCCAAGTTCTCGGTCAAGAAGTACGAGTTCGACATCGGCTGGGTCTACATCTCCCTGATGCGCCGCATCGGCTGGGCCACGGTCAAAAAGGTCCCGCCCAAGCTGCGCCTGGGCCAGATCAAGCCGGTGGCCGACGAGAAGACGCTGGAGGCGGTCATCGCCAACCGCTACGAGGTCATGGCCCGCTACGCCCGCGAAATGCGCCGCACCTGCAAGGCCGAGGTCGCCGTTCTCAAGGAGCGCGGCCACGACTCCGCCATGATCAAGGCCGTCAACCGCTGGCTGCACCGCGATCTCGACAAGGTGCCCGCCGCGGCCCAGCCCCACCTGGAGCAGGCCCGGGCCGCCCATCCGGTGCTGGACAAGATGGTGACCATGCGCGAGGAGCTGCGCTCCCTGTGGCTCAACACCAACCACTCGCGCGAGCAGCTGGCGGCCGACCTGCAGGCTTGGTGCCACCGTGCCGAGGAAAGCGGCATCGAGGCCCTGCGCCAGTTCTCGCTCAAGCTGCGCGCGGCGCACGCCTGAGCCACATTCCGCATGCTGGAAAGCCCGCCTCGGCGGGCTTTTTTCATGGCCCGCCCCGTCCTGCCTTACCAACCGCCACCGTCCCACACGCATTGCCTACCCGGCCTTCATGCGTCCGCCACCTGCTGGCGTTCCAATGGAACACAGGAATCTTGCGGGCAACCGCGAAGGAGCGAAACATGAAGAAGACGATTGCGATCGTGCTGGTCGCCGCGTTCGCCGGCGTGGGCGCGGTGCATGCGCAGGACGACCCGGTGGGCGACTGGCGCGCGGACCGCGGCATGCGGCCGCTGGGATCGCCGGGCACCAGCGAGATGCTGCCGTACCGCGACACCATCCCGGGCTACGACCGGCACCGCTGGGAGCGCGACTGGGAGCGCCGCCATGACCAGCGCCATGCGCGCAACCATTACCGCGACCGTGACGGCGACGGCGTGCCCGACCGCCGCGACCGGCGGCCGAGCGATCCCCGCCGGTGGTGATGCGCCGGTGGTGACGCGCCGGTGGTGATGCGCCGGTGGTGGCGCGCCGGTGGTGGCGCGCCCATGAAAAAAGCCCCGCGTTGCGGGGCTTTTCTCTGGACCCCGCGAGGCGGGGGTGGAAGCAGGGGGCGCCGGGGCGCTCCGCTCACTTCAGCTTCATTTCCTTGTACTCGACGTGCTTGCGAGCCTTGGGGTCGAACTTCATGATCGACATCTTCTCGGGCATCGTCTTCTTGTTCTTGCTGGTCGTGTAGAAGTGGCCGGTACCGGCCGTGGATTCCAGCTTGATCTTTTCGCGTCCGCCTTTGGCTGCCATGGTCCTACTCCTTAAGCCTGGCCGCGGGCGCGCATGTCCGCCAGCACAGCGTCGATACCGTTCTTGTCGATCAGGCGCAGCGCGGCGCTCGAGACACGCAGGCGCACCCAGCGGTTCTCGCTCTCGACCCAGAAACGGCGGTATTGCAGGTTCGGCATGAACCGGCGCTTGGTCTTGTTGTTGGCGTGGGAGACGTTGTTCCCCACCATCGGGCCCTTGCCCGTCACTTCGCAGACGCGTGCCATCGGCACTCTCCAGAATGTTCGAACGGCAGAACTGTCGGTGAACGGCACTTGCATGCCCCACCTCGCTCTTGCCTCACCTCGCCAGAAGGGTGGCGGTAACCCATGCGCTGGCCGGACGCAAATCCGGCCGAAGCCCGCGATTATAGCGCGAAGCCGGGCGGAGGCGTAGGGCTGGGCTCGCGCAGCGAGAGCGCCGACCCGAAGGACCACCGGGGCGCCCGCTGCGCAAGCACATCCTGCCGGCTGGCTGCAGCCTCACTCCTGTTCGAGGAACCTCTGCGCGTCCAGCGCCGCCATGCAGCCGGTGCCGGCGCTGGTGATGGCCTGGCGGTAGACATGGTCCTGCACGTCGCCGGCGGCGAACACGCCGGGCACGCTGGTCATGGTGGCCATGCCCTGCAGGCCCGACTTGGTCAGGATGTAGCCGTCCTTCATCTCCAGCTGGCCCTGGAAGATCTCGGTGTTGGGCCGGTGGCCGATGGCGATGAAGGCGCCCTGCAGCTTCAGTTCCTCCGTCTCGCCGGTCCGGGCGTCGCGCAGGCGCACGCCGGTCACCCCGGTGTCGTCGCCCAGCACCTCGTCCAGGGTCTTGAACAGCTTCAGCTCGATCTTGCCCTCGGCCACCTTCTGCATCACCTTGTCGACCAGGATGGGCTCGGCGCGGAACTTGTCGCGCCGGTGCACCAGGTAGACCTTGCTGGCGATGTTGGCCAGGTACAGCGCCTCCTCCACCGCGGTGTTGCCGCCGCCGATGACGCAGGTGACCTGGTCGCGGTAGAAGAAGCCGTCACAGGTGGCGCAGGCGCTGACGCCCTTGCCCATGAAGGCCGTTTCGGAGGGCAGGCCCAGGTACTGCGCCGAGGCGCCGGTGGCCACGATCAGCGCATCGCAGGTGTAGGTGCCGCTGTCGCCCGTCAGGGTGAAGGGGCGCCGGGAGAGGTCGACCTTGTTGATGTGGTCGAACACGATTTCGGTCTTGAAGCGCTCGGCGTGCTCCAGGAACCGCTGCATCAGCTCCGGGCCCTGCACGCCATGCACGTCGGCCGGCCAGTTGTCCACCTCAGTAGTGGTCATGAGCTGGCCACCCTGCGCCAGGCCGGTGATCAACAGGGGGTTGAGGTTGGCACGCGCCGCGTAGACGGCGGCGGTGTAGCCGGCGGGGCCGGAGCCGAGGATCAGGACTTTGGCGTGCTTGCTGGTGCTCATGGTGGTTCACCTGTGTGAAAAGCCCCACAGGTCGGTGTACATTTCGGGCCGAGTCGTGAAGTATCAACCGCGGCCGACAGGGGGAAGGCATTGCCGCTTCAATGCGGTCGATTGTAAGAACCGATGACGGTTCGCCTGGCAGGAGGGATTTGAAACATGTCGATGCTGTCCAACCTGGAGCTGATCCGGCGGGTGCCGCTGTTCGCCCTGCTGACGTCGAACCAGGCGGAGTCCGTGGCCGACGCGGTGAGCAAGCGCCGCTTCAAGCGCGGCGAGACGATCGTGGAGCAGGGCGAGAAGTCCAACACGCTCTACATCATCCTCACCGGGCGGGTGCGCGTGGTCACCTCCGACAAGCGCGGGCGCGAGGTCATCCTCGCCACGCTCAATCCCGGTGACTACATCGGCGAGATGAGCCTGATCGACAACGAGCCGCATTCGGCCACCTGCCGCGCCGAGGTGCAGACCGACATGCTGACCCTGGGCCGCGCCGAGTTCGCGCGCTGCCTGCCGGAAAACAGCTCCATGGCGTACGCGATCATGAAGGGGCTGGTGCAGCGCCTGCGCCAGGCCGACCGCAAGATCGAGTCGCTGGCCCTGATGGACGTCTATGGCCGCGTGGCGCGCGCGCTGCTGGAGTTCGCCCAGCCTGACCGCGAAGGCCAGATGTTGATCCGCGAGCGCATCTCGCGCCAGGACATCGCCAAGATGGTCGGCGCCTCGCGCGAGATGGTCAGCCGCGTGATGAAGGACCTGGAAGACCGCGGCTTCATCGAGACCCGCGAAGACGGCTCGATGATCGTGAAGGACCGGTTGACCACGCTGGGCTGACCGGGGGCGCGACCGGATGCGCGCAGGCTCCGGTTGAGGGAAGCAAACAACACTCTCCTCTGAGGTGAGCGCTCCCTGCGCTAAGCTCCCCGCTGCGCATGACCTACTCGCTGAAGACCCTCACCGACGCGGCGCCGGCAGCCGCGGCCCCGCGTGCGGGCCTGGCCCGCTTCACCCATGAAACCGCCCTGGTGCTCGGCGCCGTGGCGCTGGTGTTCTGGCTGCTGGCGCTGCTGACCTATTCGCCGCAGGACCCTTCCTTCTCCACCTCCGGCGCCGTGGCCGGCCCGGTGGCCAACTGGGGCGGACGGCTGGGCGCCTGGCTGGCCGACGCCAGCTACTTCCTGCTCGGTTACTCGACTTGGTGGTGCATCGCCGTCGGCCTGCGTTCCTGGCTGGCCTCGCTGGCGCGCTGGATGCGCGGCGGCCAGGCCGCGCCGCGTGGGCGGATGCAGGGTCTCTGGGCCTTCTGGATCGGGCTGGCGGTGCTGCTGGTGGCGAGCACCGGACTGGAGTGGTCGCGCCTCTACCGGCTGGAAGACGGCCTGCCCGACCACGCCGGCGGCGCGCTCGGCTTCCTGGCCGGGCCGCTGGCCGAGAAGTGGCTGGGCTTCACCGGCTCGGGCCTGTTCCTGGTCGCCCTGCTGGTGCTGGCCGCGGGCGTGGTGTTCCGCTTCTCATGGAGCCACGTGGCCGAGCACATCGGCGGGCGCATCGACGGCTTCATCGCCGCGCGCCGCGAGAAGCGCGAGATCGCCGAGGACGTGGCGCTGGGCCAGCGCGCGGCCCGCGAGCGCGAGGAGACGGTGCAGGAAGAACGCATCGAGAGCGAGGAACACCATCCGGTGCCCGTCCTCATCGAGCCGGTGGTGGCCGAAGTGCCCAAGAGCGTGCGCGTGGCCAAGGAGCGGCAGAAGCCGCTGTTCACCGAACTGCCGGACAGCAAGCTGCCGCAGGTCGACCTGCTGGACGCCGCCCTGGGCCGGCAGGAGACGGTTTCCTCCGACACGCTGGAGATGACCTCGCGGCTGATCGAGAAGAAGCTCAAGGACTTCGGCGTGGAGGTGCGGGTGGTCGCGGCCGCGCCCGGCCCGGTGATCACGCGCTACGAGATCGAGCCGGCCACCGGCGTCAAGGGCTCGCAGATCGTCAACCTGGCCAAGGACCTGGCGCGTTCGTTGTCGCTGGTGTCCATCCGCGTGATCGAGACCATCCCGGGCAAGAACTACATGGCGCTGGAGCTGCCCAACGCCAAGCGGCAGTCGATCCGGCTGTCCGAGATCCTGGGTTCCAACGCGTACAACGAGGCCCGCTCGCAGCTGACCATCGGCCTGGGCAAGGACATCGTCGGCAACCCCGTGGTGGCCGACCTGGCCAAGATGCCGCACGTGCTGGTGGCCGGCACCACCGGCTCGGGCAAGTCGGTGGGCATCAACGCGATGATCCTGAGCCTGCTGTACAAGGCCGAGGCGCGCGACGTGCGGCTGCTGATGATCGACCCCAAGATGCTGGAGATGTCGGTCTACGAAGGCATCCCGCACCTGCTGGCGCCGGTGGTGACCGACATGAAGCAGGCCGCCAACGGCCTGACCTGGTGCGTCGCCGAGATGGAGCGGCGCTACAAGCTCATGTCCAAGCTGGGCGTGCGCAACCTGGCCGGCTACAACAACAAGATCGACGAGGCCAAGGCGAAGGAACAGTTCATCTACAACCCCTTCAGCCTGACGCCGGACAGCCCCGAGCCGCTGGAGCGCCTGCCCTACATCGTGGTCGTCATCGACGAACTGGCCGACCTGATGATGGTGGTCGGCAAGAAGATCGAGGAACTGATCGCCCGGCTGGCGCAGAAGGCGCGCGCCGCCGGCATCCACCTGATCCTGGCCACCCAGCGGCCCAGCGTCGACGTGATCACCGGCCTGATCAAGGCCAACATCCCGACGCGCATCGCCTTCCAGGTCTCCAGCAAGATCGACAGCCGCACCATCCTCGACCAGATGGGCGCCGAGGCGCTGCTGGGCATGGGCGACATGCTCTACATGGCCAGCGGCACCGGGCTGCCGGTGCGGGTGCACGGCGCCTTCGTCAGCGACGACGAGGTGCACCGCGTCGTCGCCTACCTCAAGGCCCAGGGCGGCGAGCCGAACTACATCGACGGCGTGCTCGAAGGCGGCACCGTCGACGGCGAGGACGGTGCGCCGGGCGCAGCCGGCGGCGAAGGCGGCGGCGAGGGCGACCCGCTGTACGACCGGGCGGTGGAGGTGGTGCTGAAGAACCAGAAAGCCAGCATCTCGCTGGTGCAGCGCCACCTGGCCATCGGCTACAACAAGGCGGCCAACCTGCTGGAGGCGATGGAAAAGGCGGGGCTGGTCAGCGCGATGAACGGCCGCGGCCAGCGCGAGATCCTGGTGCCGGCGCGCTCGGAATAGCCGCGCCCTGGATCCGGGCCGCAAACGAACGCTTGGTAACGAACTTCGCCGCCGGCGGCCCACCCAACGGACAATAGGCCGAACGTCCCCGTTTTTGGCGGGCCTGCGTGCTCCGTTCCCGGCTGGTCGCCGGGCCCCGGAACGCGGGCGCCGCCGGCAGGATTCCACGAAAGTCCCCGATGAAGAACACGCTTCTTGCCGGCCTGCTGGCCGCCGCCACCTTCGCCGCCCATGCCGGCCCCCTGGAAAGCCTGGAAGGCTTCATCCGCCATGCCAGGAGCGGCAAGGCCGATTTCACCCAGACCGTCACCGGCCCCGCGCGCGACGGCCAGGCCGGGCGCAGCAAGACCTCCAGCGGCACTTTCGAATTCCAGCGGCCCAACAAATTCCGCTTCGTCTATGCCAAGCCCTTCGAGCAGACCATCGTGGCCGACGGCCAGACGCTGTGGATGTACGACGTCGGCCTGAACCAGGTGACCTCGCGCCAGCAGGCGCAGGTGCTGGGCACCACGCCGGCCGCGCTGATCGCGGCGGCGCCCGACCTGGAGACCATCAAGCGTGACTTCGACCTGCAGGCGCTGCCCGACCAGGGCGGCCTGCAGTGGGTGCAGGCCACGCCGAAGCAGAAGGAAGGCCAGCTCACCAGCATGAAGGTGGGCTTTCGCGGCGAGCAGCTGGCGGTGCTGGAGATCCTCGACGGCTTCGGCCAGCGCTCGACCCTGACCTTCACCGGCATGCAGCTCAATGCCGGCGTCTCGCCCGACGCGTTCCGCTTCCAGCCTCCGCAGGGCGCCGACGTCGTGCGCGCCCCCTGACCGGCTAGGGTGTGCTCGCGAAGCGAGCCGCACAGGCGGGTAGGGTGTGCTCGCGCAGCGAGCGCACCAGGCGGCGCGCGGCGGAGGGCGGCGGCGCCCAAGGGCACGGCCTCCGGTGCGCTCGCTTCGCGAG